>JBEEMX010000024.1:0-14869 GCA_041192465.1 Pseudomonadota bacterium
CCGGATCTGCCACCCCTCGTGCAAGTGGCACTAGTCCACGCCCAGTTCGAAACGATCCACCCGTACCTGGATGGAAACGGACGCATCGGGCGCTTGCTGATCGCGGCCTTGTTCGAGCAGTGGGGCTTGCTGCCGGAGCCGCTGATGTACCTCAGCGGCTACCTCAAATACCACCAGGCCGAGTATTACCGACGCCTGTCGGCCATCCGCAGTGATGGCGACTGGGAAGGCTGGGTGTCCTTTTTTCTGGAGGGAGTGGTCACGGCAGCGGCCCAGGCGGAAAAGAGCATCATCGAGGTGGCGACCCTGATCACCACCGACCGTCGGCGCTTGCTCCAGTCACCCAAGGCGAGTCCCGTCAGTTACCGGCTGTTCGAAAGCCTGCCGATGATGCCCCGCTTCACGACGGAGCACGTCCGACAGCGCCTGGAGACGACATTCCCGACCGCCAGTGCCGCCATCAAGGCGCTGGAGCAACTGGGCATCGTCACCGAGCTGACAGGCCAGAAGAAGCACCGGATCTACAGCTACCAAGCGTATGTGGAACTGCTGAGTCGCTGACGGCTAAGCCGGCATCACCTTCGGAATCGGCCGCGGCCGGCCCTCCCAATCGATCGCCACATACGTCAGATTCGCCTCCGTCACCTTGACCGTCTGCGGATCCGCCGGATTGCGCTCCGCGTAGACCTCGACATGCACCGTCACCGACGTGTTGCCGATGCGCTCGACGGTGGCATAGAAACTCAGCAGGTCGCTCACCGACACCGCCTGCTTGAAAATGAACTGGTTCACCGCCACCGTGGCGATGCGGCCCTTGGCGATGCGCGCCGGCAGCACGGCACCGGCGATGTCCACCTGCGCCATGATCCAGCCGCCGAAGATGTCACCGTTGCCATTGGCGTCCGACGGCATGGGCATCATGCGCAGCACGAGTTCGCGCTGGTGCGAGCCGGGTTCGCCGCCGTGGACCGGCGGCGGGCTGGAAAAACGCGGGGCGTTCGCTTCGTTCACACTCATGGGTGGTACCTCGGTTGCGGGTGCCATTCTTTCACCAAGCGCCAACCCGATCCGAACCCGACCCCAATGCGCCGACATCCTTCCTCGTCCGAACCCACCCCGGCCGATCCCGCCGGCACGCCCCGCAGCGACTGGACGACGCTGAAACGCCTGGGGCCTTACCTGTGGGAATACCGCGTCCGCATGGTGCTGGCGCTGGTGTTCGTCGTCGCGGCCAAGTCGGCCAACGTGGGCGTGCCGCTGCTGCTGAAACAACTGGTGGACAACCTGGCAATCCCGATCGGCGATCCGCGGGCGCTCGTCGTCGTGCCGCTCGGGCTGCTGCTGGCTTATGCCGGACTGCGGCTCTCGACGACGGTGTTCACCGAGCTGCGCGAACTCGTCTTCGCCAAGGCCACGCACGGCGCGGCGCGGCGCATCGCGCTCGAAACCTTCCGCCACCTGCACGCCTTGAGCCTGCGCTTCCACCTCGACCGCCAGACCGGCGGCCTGACCCGCGACATCGAGCGCGGCACCCGGGCGCTGCAGTCGCTGGTGAGCTACTCGCTCTACACCATCGTGCCGACGCTGGTGGAGCTGACGCTGGTGCTGACGCTGCTCGGCAGCCGCTTCGACATGGGCTTCGTGTGGATCACGCTGGCGGCGCTGGTCGCCTACGGCACGCTGACCATCAGCCTCACCGAGTGGCGCACCCAGTTCCGCCGCGAGATGAACGAGCTGGACTCGAAGGCGCACAGCCGCGCCATCGACGCGCTGCTCAACTACGAGACCGTCAAGTACTTCAACAACGAGGACTTCGAGTCCCGCCGCTACGACGAGGGTCTGGACGCCTACCGGCGCGCGCAGATCAAGTCGCAGAGCACGCTGTCGCTGCTCAACGCCGGGCAGCAGTTCGTCATCGCCGCCAGTCTGGTGGCGATGCTCTGGCGCGCCACCGCTGGCGTGGTCGAACACCGGCTAACGCTGGGCGACCTGGTGATGGTGAACGCGCTGCTGATCCAGCTCTACATCCCGCTGAATTTCCTGGGCGTGCTCTACCGCGAGATCAAGCAGAGCCTGACCGACCTGGACAAGATGTTCCGCCTGATGGAGCGCGAACGCGAGATTGCCGACCGCCCCGGCGCGCCGACGCTGGCGATCGAACACGCCACCGTGCGCTTCGAGGCGGTGAACTTCGCTTACCACGCCGATCGACCGATCCTGCACGACGTGAGTTTCGAGATTCCGGGCGGGCAGACGGTCGCGGTGGTCGGCCCGTCCGGCTCGGGCAAGAGCACGCTGGCGCGGCTGCTCTACCGTTTCTACGACGTGGACGCAACGACCCCCGACCGCGGCGGCGGACGCATCACCATCGACGGACAGGATCTGCGCGACGTGACGCAGGACAGCGTGCGCCGGGCCATCGGCATCGTGCCGCAGGACACCGTGCTGTTCAACGACACCATCGGCTACAACATCGGCTATGGCCGGCCGGGAGCGACCCAGGCACAGATCGAGGCCGCCGCCCGCGCTGCACACATCCACGATTTCATTGCCGCGCAGCCCAAGGGCTACGACACGATGGTCGGCGAACGGGGATTGAAGTTGTCAGGCGGCGAGAAACAGCGCGTGGCGATCGCCCGCACGCTGCTGAAGAACCCGCCGATCCTGATTTTCGATGAAGCGACCTCGGCATTGGATTCGGCCAACGAGCGCGCCATCCAGACTGAGCTGGCGAGTGCGGCGAAGGGGAAAACTGCACTGGTGATCGCCCACCGGCTGAGCACCGTGGTGGACGCCCACACCATCGTGGTCTTGCAGCATGGCCGCATCGCGGAGCAAGGCAGCCACGCGGAGCTGCTGGCACTCGACGGAATCTATGCCCGCATGTGGCAACTGCAGCAGAGCGGGCGGGGGACAGCAGAGGCGAAAGAAGCCCCCGAAGATCAGCCTGCAGGTTTGGTGCTGCGGCCGGTGTAGCGCGGCAGCAGCATGCCTAGCTGCCACTCGATACGGCTGATTTGACCCGGCGCCGTACTCACGGCGCGGTAACCGCGACGCACCAGCAGCTTCAGGTAGGAGCGGTAGGCGGTCGGTGCCAGAAAGATCTGGCCAGCGATCGGCAGCAGCAGGCTCACTGCGGCAAGCCGCCAGTCACCGCGGCGGACCAGTTCGATCGGTCCGAGCAGCAACACCCGCAGCGAATACCCCAGCGACACTTCCACGCGGTCGTCCGTGGCGGGATGGCGCATCTGCAGCGTACGACCTGCTGCAGATGGCGATTCCGGAGTCTTTACAGGATCCGTGGTTTTGACAGTTGGACGGGGGGTCATTTTTTTCACTCAAGGAGCTGGGTGCTTGGATCCTACCGAGGTATTTCTAGGGTTTCCACTATAACGGTGCCTGAAACAGGCTCTTTTGCTGAGCGACATGGGCACGTACAGGCCCTGATGCCCAACCGCATCCGCCCTCGCTACACTGTCCCTCGTGGAAACCAAATGGCTTGAAGACTTCGCCAGCCTGGCCGAGACGCGCAGCTTCTCGCGCTCGGCCCAGTTGCGGCATGTGACCCAGCCGGCGTTCTCGCGCCGCATCCAGGCGCTCGAAGCCTGGGCGGGGATTGATCTGGTCGATCGCTCCTCCTACCCGACCCGCCTGACCTCGGCCGGCCAGACGCTGCTGCCACAGGCGCTGGAGATCCTGGGCAACCTGCAGGCCGCCCGCAACCTCATGCGCGGCCACCAGACCTCCAGCCAGGACATGATCGAGTTCGCCGTCCCGCACTCGCTGGCGTTCACGTTTTTCCCGCACTGGGTGATGGAGTTGCGCCAGCGGTTCGGGGCGTTCAAGAGCCGACTGGTGGGCATGAACGTGCATGACGCAGTGATGCAGTTGACTGAAGGATCCTGCGATCTGCTGCTGGCCTACCACCATGCGTCCCAGCCGCTGCAGCTCAACCCGGAACGCTACGAACACCTGAGCCTGGGCACCGAAACGCTGGCCCCCTACGCCCGCGCCAATGCCGATGGCGAGCCGCTGTTCCGCCTTCCGGGTCGGCCGCACGACAAGGTGCCCTACCTCGGCTATGCGACCGGCGCGTACCTCGGGCGCATGGTGGATCTGCTGCTCAAGCAGTCGAGCGAGGCGATCTACCTCGATCCGATCTACGAGACCGACATGGCCGAGGGGCTGAAGGCGATGGCGCTCGAAGGCCACGGACTCGCCTTCCTGCCCGCCAGCTCCGTGCGCAAGGAGGTCAGCGCGCGCCGGCTGGTCCCGGCGGGGCCGCGGCAGTCGGGTTCGGCGTTCGAGGTGACGATCGAAGTGCGCGTCTACCGCGAGCGGCCCGAGGTGTCGCGCCACAACAAGCCGGCGGCACAGGCGCTGTGGGAATTTTTGCGCGTGACCAAGCTGGGCGAGAATCGCGGGCTATGAAGACCGCCACCGCCCCCACTCTCCGCCTCACCCGCCCCGACGACTGGCATCTGCACGTGCGCGATGGCGCGGCGATGGCAGCGGTCGTGCCCCACACCGCGCGCCAGTTCGGCCGCGCCATCATCATGCCCAACCTGCGCCCACCCGTGACCACGGCCGAGCAGGCGCTGGCCTACCGGGCGCGCATCCAGGCGTGCGTGCCGGACGGTGTGGACTTCACGCCGCTGATGACGCTGTACCTGACCGACAACACGCCGCCCGACGAGATCCGCCGCGCCAAGGAAGCCGGCGTCGTCGCGCTCAAGCTCTACCCGGCGGGCGCCACGACCAACAGCGACGCGGGCGTCACCGACATCCGCAAAACCCACGCGACGCTCGAAATGATGCAGCGCGAGGGGCTGCTGCTGCTGGTTCACGGCGAAGTCACCGACCCGGCGGTGGACCTGTTCGACCGCGAAGCCCGCTTCATCGACGAGGTGATGGAGCCGTTGCGCGATGCGTTCCCTGAATTGAAGATCGTCTTCGAGCACATCACGACCCGCGAGGCTGCCCAGTACGTCGCCGAAGCCGGCCCGCACACCGCCGCGACGATCACCGCGCACCACCTGCTCTACAACCGCAACGCGATCTTCACCGGTGGACTGCGGCCCCACTACTACTGCCTGCCCGTGCTCAAGCGCGAGGAACACCGCCAAGCCCTGGCCGCCTCGGCCACCTCGGGCAGCGCGCAGTTCTTCCTCGGCACCGACAGCGCGCCCCACGCCGCCCACCTCAAGGAACACGCCGCCGCCTGTGCGGGCTGCTACACGGCGCTGTCGGCGATCGAGCTGTACGCCGAAGCCTTCGAGCGCGCCGGTCACCTCGACCGACTGGAAGGCTTCGCGAGCTTCCACGGCCCGGACTTCTACGGCCTGCCGCGCAACACCGGCACCATCACGCTGCGCCGCGAGCCGTGGACGCTGCCCAAGTCGCTGCCCTATGGCAATGCGGAACTCAAGCCGCTGTGTGGCTCAGAGACGCTGAACTGGCGCCTCATCGACTGACGAGACCGGTGCAGCGGCGGTGGCGGTCGGCGCCAGATGCCCGGCCAGTGCCGCGATGACGCCGGCCAGCACCACCAGCACGCCCAGCGCCACCTGCAGCGAGGTCACCTGCGCCAGCCAGCCGATCACCGGCGGGCCGATCAGGAAGCCGCTGTAGCCCAGCGTGGCCATCGCCGCGATGCCCTGCCCCGCGCCGCGCCGTGACCGCTGTGCCGCCGCGCTGAACACCAGCGGCGCGACGGTGCCGATCGCCAGACCCATCAGCGCAAACGCCGGCAGCGTCACCACCAGCCGCCCGCTGACCAGCGCCACCACCAGCGCGACCACCGCCAGCCCGTTCAGCGTGCGCAGCAGCGGCACGGCGCCCCAGCGCAGCACCAGCCGGTCGCCCGCGAAGCGCATCGCCATCATCGCCAGCGCGAACACGCTGTAGCCGAGTGCAGCTTCGGCCTGCGTGGTGCCGAGTGCGCCGTTGAGGTAGACGGCGCTCCAGTCGGCCATCGCCCCTTCGATCAGGAAGGCGGCAAAGATGGTGGCGCCCAGGCCCGCCAGCGCGGCTTCCGGCTTGGCCCAGCGCGGAGCTTCCTCTTCGGCCGCGTGGACCTCGCCCACATGGTCCCCCAGCCAGCCCCGCGCCAGCAGCACCGCGCCGATCACCGCCACGCCGACCCCCGCCAGATGCCAGCCCGGCCAGACGCCCTGGTGCGCCAGCCAGCCACCGAGCAAGGCCCCCACCAGCCCGCCCGCGCTCCACAGCCCATGCAGCGACGACATGATCGGCCGCCCGACGCGCTGCTCCACCTCGACCGCCAGCGCATTCATGGCCACGTCCATCGCCCCATTGGCCGCGCCGAACAGCGCCAGTGCCAGGCCCAGCGTCCAGCCATTCGGGGCCAGCGTCGGCAGCGCCAGCAGCACGCCATAGACCAGCGAGACGCCCAGCGTGATCCGCCGCGCGCCCCAGCGTTGCACCCCATGGCCAGTCGGGCCGAAGGCGACCAGACCACCGATGGCCATGCACAGCAGCGCCGAACCGAGTTCGCCCTCGCTCAGGCCCAGCGGCGCGCGCACCGCCGGGATGCGCGACACCCAGCTCGCGAAGCCCATGCCGTTGGCGATGAACAGCAGCGCCACCGCCACGCGGGCGCGGGTGAAGTCAGAGTGCATGAATGGAACCGGTTTCATCGCCACAAGGCAAGGGGCGCATTATCTGGACGAACACCGCCTGGTGGCACCGGAGGAGAACCCTCAATCCCCTGCACGGCGGGTGGACCCAACCTGCGGCCAGAACACCCAAGCGGGACTTCAGGAATCCCATGAAACCATCAGCGAAAATGCATGTAACCAAAAGTTAATTTTGCTTGTCACCGCTCGTCTGACACCCTGGGAGGGCCATGAAGTCCGTCATCGACACGCCGCTGCGCGGTCCATGGATACGCGAAGCGTCGCCGATGCGTTTGCGTGCGCCCGTGCTGCTGACGGCGCTGCAGCAACCACGGCTGGCCGGGCTGGACGCGCTGCGGGCCTGCGCCGTGCTGCTGGTCATCGTCAACCACCTCGGGCCGGATCGAATCGGGCCGGTGATGGTGTTCGATGGCTCGGTCGGGGTGGAGCTGTTTTTTGTCATCAGCGGCTTCCTGATCACCTGGCTGCTGCTCGGCGAACACGAACGCCACGGCCGCATCGCACTGGGTGCCTTCTACCAGCGCCGTGTCGCCCGGCTGCTGCCGGCGAGTCTGGCGTATCTGGTCGTCGGCATGGGGCTGCTGGCGCTGCGCCACCAGCCGATTCCGTGGGGTGCCGTGGTCTCGACAGTGCTCTACGGCACCAACTACTACCAAGCCTTCACTGGCGCCACGTCGCATTACCTGTCGCACTGCTGGTCGCTCGCGGTGGAGGAGCAGTTCTACCTCGTCTGGCCGTTCCTGCTGGCCATGCTCCTGCACCGTGGCCACCCGCCGCGGGTGGCACTGGTGGTGTCGATCCCGCTGGTGTGGCTCTACAAGGCGGTGCTGATCTTCGGTTTCGAGGTCGGCGAGATCTACCTCTACCGGGCGCTGGAGACGCGCATGGACCAGCTCGCCGCGGGCTGTCTGCTCGCCGTGCTGCTGAAGACCCCGCGCTGGCGGCGTTACTTCGAGCAACTCGCCCGGCTGCACTGGCCGCTGCCGGCACTGGTGGCAGGGCTGGTGCTGTCCATGTCCACGCTGCATGGCACGGACACCGTGGCGCACAAGCAGCTCTACGGCTTCGCGCTGGAGACGGTGCTGATCTGTGCGCTGCTGCCACTGGTGCTGACCGAGGCGACCGGGCGCGGTGCCACGGCCGCCCTGCTCAATGCTCCGGCGCTGGTGCTGATCGGCCAGATCTCCTACGGCATGTACCTCTACCACCCCTTCGTCGTGCATCCGGTCCACAACGCCATCGTGCGGCTGGGCGGCCCGCCCGCGCTGGGCATCCTGGCGGCTGTCGCCGTGCTGGTGGCCGTGTCGTGGGCCTCGTTCCAGTGGTTCGAGCAGCCACTGCGGGAGCGGCTGCGCCCTCAATAACGGCCTGTCACGCCCGCCATGCGCAGGTAGACGTAAGCCACCCACTCGATCAGCACCCGCGGCGCCAGCCCCGCCCAGCCCTGCGACTTGACACGCTGCGCGGTGATCGCCTCGGACTGCGCCAGCGCGCGGCCGATCTCCACCGCCAGATCCTGCACGAAGGTCACATCGCGCACGATCACGTTCGCCTCCAGGTTGAGCAGCAGCGAGATGGGATCGATGTTCGAGCTGCCCACCGTCGCCCAGTGGTCATCGACCAGCATCACCTTGGCGTGCAGGAAGGCCGGCACGTACTCGTAGATCTCGATGCCGTGGCGCATCAGCTCGTCGTACAGCACGCGGGCGGCCATCGCGGCGATGCGGAAATCCGGCTTGCCCTGCATCAGCAGGCGCACCTGCACGCCCCGCTGCGCCGCCTTGCACAGCGCGCGGCGGAACTCCTGGCCGGGGTAGAAATACGGGCAGATCAGCCAGATGCGGTGCCGTGCCGAGCGGATCGCGTCAATGTAGGCGCGCTCGATGGTGCGGCGCTGGCGCAGGTTGTCGCGCACCACGAACGCGGCCTGCACCGGCGGCATCGCCTCGTCCAGCAGCGCCACCCGGTGGCCGCGGCGCGTCAACCGCATCTGGCGCATCAGGCCGCGCAGGCGCTGCACGGGGCGCTCGGTGTTCAGCAGCGTGCGCATCTCCTGCTGCCAGTCGTGGCCGAACCAGGAGCGCGACCACATCGCCCGCACCGCCTGCTCCATCGGCGCGACCACCGGCCCGGTGGCGCGCACGGCGAAGTCCAGCCGCGGCAGCTCGGTGTGGCCATGGTTCAGGTCGACGTGGTCGTCGATGACGTTGATGCCGCCGACAAAACCCACCGCGCCATCGACCACGCACAACTTCATGTGCAGCCGCCGCAACTGGCCCGGCTGCAGCCAGTGGGTCCAGCGTTCCAGCGGGCGGAACACCGTCACGGCGATGCCCGCATCCCGCAGCCGCGGCACCACCGCCAACAGATCGTCGTGCGCGCCAAAGCCGTCGATCACCACGCGCACACGCACGCCGCGCCGCGCCGCCCGCTCCAGCGCCACCGCGACCGCCATCGCCGCCGCGTCGTCGTGGAAGATGTAGGTGGCCAGCCAGATCTCGTGCCGGGCATTGCGGATCGCGCTGATCATGGCCGGGAACAGCGCCTCGCCGCCTCGCAGCAGCTCCACCTCGTTGCCACCCCGGAACACCGGCCGCGGCACGAGGTACCACGACATCGGCTCGCTGTCGTGGTCCACGCCCAGCACGCTCACCGGGTCGATGGGGACGGGTTCACCGGGTTTCACGTCAGCTCCAGCTCCACCAGAAGCGGCAGGTGGTCGGACATGCGTGCCCAGGCGGGGCCGCGCGGCACGCTCATGCTGTGGCAGCGCAGCCCGCGCGTGTAGACCCGATCCAGCGACAGCAGCGGCATCCGCGACGGGAAGGTACGCGGCGTACGGCTGTGCGGTCCCGGCGGATGGGCGCGCACGAGGCCGGCGAGGTGGAACACCGGGTCAAGCCGCTCGCCCCAGTCGTTGAAATCACCCGCCACGACCAGCGGAGCGTGCGGCGCGATCACGGCGCGGATGTAGGCGCCCAGCCGCTGCGCCTGCCGGACGCGGCTGGCGTGGATCAGGCCGAAGTGCGCCACGATGGCGTGGATGTCCACCCCGCGCCAGCGCACCTTGACGTGCAGCAGCCCACGCTGCTCGAAGCGGTGGTCGGAGACATCGTGGTGCTCCACATCGCCCAGTGGCCAGCGCGACAGCAGCGCATTGCCGTGCTCGCCGTCGCGGGTGACGGCGCTGGTGCGGTAAGCCGCGGCGTAGCCTTCAGGGGCCAGAAAATCGGCCTGTCCCTGCTCCGGCCAGCCAAACCAGGTATGGTCGAAGTGCAGCGCATCGCGGTGGTTGAACAGGCGCACCTCCTGCAGAAACACCAGATCGGCATCGAGTGCCTCGACACCGAGGCCCAGGTTGTGGATCTCCAGTCGCTTGCGTGGACCGACACCGCGCACGCCCTTGTGGATGTTGTAGGTCGCCACCCGCAGCCGCGGGCCGTCCAGTCCGCCCGGCAGGGTCATCGGCATCGTTGGGGTCATCGGGCGGTCAGTCCAGGCTGGCGGAGTTGCTGTGGCAGGTGCAGGATCGCCTCGGCATTGCTCGGCGAGAAACAGCGGTCGGCCGCCTCGCGCCACGGCAGCCAGACATGCTGCAGGTGCTCGCGCGGCGCCAGTGCCACGGGCGTCCCGGCCGGCACGGTCAGACCGAACACGTGCTCGGTGTTGTGCGTGACGCCTTCGGCGTAACGGTGGCGCCAGACGGGGTAGATCTCGTAGATGTTGCGCAGTGCCCAGTCACGCAAGGCATCTTCGGGTACCGCAGCCGTACCTACCACGATGCCAGTTTCCTCGGCCACTTCACGCCGGGCGACACACATGACCCGTTCGTCAGGCGTGTCCTTGGAACCGGTGACGCTCTGCCAGAAACCGGGCTGGTCGGCGCGCTCCAGCAACAGCACCTGCAAATCCACCGTGTGGATGACCACCAGCACCGATTCGGGGATCTTGCTGTGACCAGAAACGGACACGGGAGAGGGAAAGGTCATGGCAAACGGGCAAAAAACGGTGATGGACCGGGGCATTCTGCATCGCCACCTCTCCAGACGCACAAAAGCACCCATTCAGGGGGGTGGGGTGACAGCACAGGGAGCACCTCCGGAACACGAAAATCCTGCACCGGCTGCGACAGCCCCTCAAACGGAGGGCAACCGTGGCCAGATCCGTTCCACAAGACCAGTTCCACACGATTCCGGGAGTGCGTGTCCATGAAATTCACCGCGGCGAAGCCGAGTTCTGTCTCCACGGCACCCGCTTGGCCCACGCTGGCAGGCGCGCTACTCCACCCACGCATGGCCGGGCTGGATTTCCTGCGCGCCGTGGCCGTGCTGCTGGTGCTGCTGGACCATTCTGGCCTGGAGGCCATCGGCCCTGTGCGGGTCTTCGATGGTGGTCTGGGTGTCGAGATTTTTTTCGTGCTGAGCGGGTTTCTGATCACCTGGCTCCTGCTGGGCGAGACGGCAGCCCGTGGCCGCATCGATCTGGCCATGTTCTACTGGCGGCGGGCCACCAGACTCATGCCAGCCATGGTGATTTACCTGGTGGTGGGCGCTCTGCTGCTGCTGGCCCAAGGCAAGCCGCTGCCCTGGAAGCCGATTGCAGCCTCCATCCTCTACGTGATGAACTACTACCAGGCACTCACCGGGGCTGAGCCGCACTACCTGTCGCATTGCTGGTCACTGGCGGTCGAGGAGCAGTTCTATCTGCTGTGGCCGATGCTGCTGATCGTGCTGCAGCGCAGCGGCTGGAGCCTGCAGCGGTCCCTGACGGTGCTGATCCTGTCGCTGTGGGCGCTGAAGATCGCCCTGGTGCTGGGGCTGGGGGTGAGCGACGATTACCTGTACCGGGCGCTGGAAACCCGGTCTGACGCGCTTTTCATGGGCTGCCTGCTGGCCGTCGTGCTCAAGTCAGGAGGCCGCTGGCACGCACCGCTCGACGCACTGGCGGACAACCGCTGGGTGCTGGCCGGAATAGTGGCGTCGATCCTGGCGTCGATCACGCTGCTGCACGGCACGGTGGTGAGCAAGAATCTGCTGGGTTATGGGGTCGAGCCACTGCTCATTGCCTTGCTGCTGCCGCTGGTGCTCATCGAAGCGCACCGCGGCGGCTGGGTGGCGCGGTGTCTCAACGCACCGGTGATGGTCCTGATCGGGCAGGTGTCTTACGGGGTCTACCTCTACCACCCCTTCATCATCCACCCCGTTCGGAACGCGGTGAACCGCCTCACCGGGTCGATGCCGCTGGCGGTGGCGCTGTCCCTGCTGACGGTGGTCACCGTGGCCTGGGCATCCTTTCGGTGGATCGAAGCACCATTGCGTACCCGCCTGACCCGCACGGCCCGATCGGGCAGCGTCGCCCCCAGCGTTCCAGAGGGCGTGCGCATCGCCTGAGCGACCGAGCGCAAACCACGGGACAGTCGCCCCGTGGTCGCGCAGCATCAGCTCTGCTGCGCAGCCTGCGCACTGCGCAGCCGGATGTGCAGCTCGCGCAACTGCTTGTCCTCGACCACCGACGGCGCACCGGTCAACAGGCACTGGGCGCGCTGCGTCTTCGGGAACGCGATCACGTCGCGGATCGACTCGGCCTTGGTCATCAGCGTCACCAGCCGGTCCAGGCCGAACGCCAAGCCACCGTGCGGCGGAGCACCGTACTGCAGCGCGTCCAGCAGGAAACCGAACTTGAGCTGCGCGTCCTCCTTGCCGATGTTGAGCGCGGTGAAGACCTTGCTCTGCACCTCGGCGCGGTGGATCCGGATCGAGCCGCCGCCGAGTTCCCAGCCGTTGAGCACCATGTCATACGCCTTGGCGATGCACTGGCCCGGGTCGGTGTCCATGTAGTCCTCGTGGCCGTCCTTCGGCGCCGTGAACGGGTGGTGGACGGCGTTCCAGCGGTTCTCGTCCTCGTCGTGCTCGAACATCGGGAAGTCCACGACCCACAGCGGCGCCCAGCGGTCCTCGAACAGGCCCGACTTCTTGGCGAATTCGCTGTGACCGACCTTCAGGCGCAGCGCCCCAATCGCGTCGTTGACCACCTTGGCCTTGTCGGCACCGAAGAACAGCAGGTCGCCGTCCTGCGCACCGGTGCGGGCCAGGATGTCGGCGATCGCCTGGTCGTGCAGGTTCTTGACGATCGGCGACTGCAGGCCCTCGCGGCCCTTGGACACGTCGTTGACCTTGATCCAGGCCAGCCCCTTGGCGCCGTAGATCTTGACGAAGTCGGTGTAGGCGTCGATCTCGCCGCGGCTGATCGACGCCCCACCCGGCACGCGCAGGGCCACGACCCGGCCGCCCTTGGTGGTGGCCGGCGTCGAGAAGACCTTGAAGTCCACCGTCCCCATCACGTCGGTCAGCTCGGTGAATTCGAGCTTCACGCGCAGGTCGGGCTTGTCGGAGCCGAAGCGGTGCATCGTCTCGGCGTAGGCCATCACCGGGTAGTCGCCCAGCTCGACGCTCAGCGCCTTGCGGAAGACGTGGCGGATCATGCCTTCGAACATCGAACGGATCTCTTCTTCGGTCAGGAAGGAGGTTTCGATGTCGATCTGCGTGAATTCGGGCTGGCGGTCGGCGCGCAGATCCTCGTCGCGGAAGCACTTGGTGATCTGGTAGTAGCGGTCGAAGCCGGCCACCATCAGCAACTGCTTGAACAACTGCGGCGACTGCGGCAGCGCGAAGAAATGCCCGTCGTTGACGCGGCTCGGCACGAGGTAATCGCGCGCACCTTCCGGCGTGGACTTGGTGAGCATCGGCGTCTCGATGTCCACGAAGCCCAGCTCGTCGAGGTACTTGCGCACCTCCATCGCCACGCGGTAGCGCAGCATCATGTTCTTCTGCATCGCCGGGCGGCGCAGGTCGAGCACGCGGTGCGTCAGGCGGGTGGTCTCGGACAGGTTGTCGTCGTCGATCTGGAACGGCGGCGTGACACTCGGGTTGAGCACGTCGAGTGCATGGCACAGGATCTCGACCTTGCCGCTGACGAGGTTGGCGTTCTCGGTGCCGGCCGGACGCGCGCGCACCAGACCGACCACCTTCAGGCAGAACTCGTTGCGCACGCCTTCGGCGACCTTGAACATCGCGGCGCGGTCCGGGTCACAGACGATCTGCACCAGACCTTCGCGGTCGCGCAGATCGATGAAGATCACGCCCCCGTGGTCGCGGCGGCGGTGGGCCCAGCCCATGAGGGTGACGGTCTGGCCGGTCAGTGCTTCGCTGACCTGGCCTGCATAACAGGTACGCATAAGGTGTGTCTTTCTTTGGACTCAATGAGGGGCGGTGACAGCCACCGTCGGTGCGGCATGCACCGGCGGAGCGACCACACCCATGGAAATAATATATTTGAGCGCCTCGTCCACGCTCATCTCCAGCGCCCGCACATCCGAACGCGGGGCCATCAGGAAGAAGCCGGACGTGGGATTCGGCGTCGTCGGCACGTACAGGCTGACGAACTCGGTGTCGGCGGGCGTGCCCATGCGCTCGGCCACCTCGCCCGCGGGCTTGCCGGTGACAAAAGCGATCGTCCAGCAGTCGCGGCGCGGGTACTCGACCAGCACCGCCTCGCGGAATGCCTGCCCGCTGCTGGAGAACAGCGTGTCGGAGACCTGCTTGACCGAGGTGTAGATCGACTTGACGATCGGGATGTTCGACATCAACCGGTGCCACTGCCGCAGCCACCATTGGCCGACGAAGTTGGCGACGAACATGCCCGTCAGCATCATCATCGTCAGCAGCGTCAGCACCCCCAGGCCGGGAATCGATGACAGCATCTCCAGCACGGTGTGGGCACTGGCCGGCAGCACGGCAGTGGCCGCGTCGAGCAGGGTCTGGAACACGCTGTTGAGCAGGCCCAGCACCCACGTCAGCACCCAGATGGTGATGGCCAGCGGGAGCCAGACGAGCAAGCCGGCGATGATGTATTTTCTCACGAGGGTGTCCGGTTCAGCCTGCAGCCGGGGCGGCTGGGGGGGCGGCAGCCGCAGGCGCAGCGGGTGCAGGCGCAGTGGGGGCATCCGCACCAGCAGGAGCGGCCGGCGCGGTCGGCCCGCCGCGGAAATCGGTCTGGTACCAGCCCGACCCCTTGAGCTGGAACCCCGCAGCCGTCACCTGCTTGGTGAAGCTTTCGGCGCCACAGGCGGGACAGGTGGTGAGCACGGCGTCGGACATCTTCTGCAACACGTCCTTCGCGTGCCCGCAGGAGGAACAACGATAGGCGTAGAT
>JBEEMX010000025.1:0-14736 GCA_041192465.1 Pseudomonadota bacterium
CCCCCTCCCCCCCTTCGTTGGCGGGTACGGCCGCAGGGGTGGGGGTGGCTAGGTAGATCAGGCGCAACATGGCCGAGTAGCCGGCCTTGGTCACAGCCGTTCCGTGTAACCCGGTTACAGT
Organism: Pseudomonadota bacterium; assembly: GCA_041192465.1. GTDB lineage: Bacteria > Pseudomonadota > Gammaproteobacteria > Burkholderiales > Burkholderiaceae_C > Sphaerotilus. Next base: position 122 of record JBEEMX010000025.1, read on the forward strand.
GTCCGGCCACGCGATGCAGTGGGCGCGCATGTCCGGATCGATACCGATCGCCCTGGCCGTGTTGTCGCGATAGTCGCTGATCAGTGGGTACCAAGCCCCGAACTCAGGCGCGGCATCGAGGACCGTCCAGCCGTTGTCGGCCAGGTTGCCCAGCTCGCGCTGGGTGTGGGCCGCGAGCTTGGCGGTGTAGCAGGTGCGGTCCGTGCAGACGTCTGCACCGAGCTGCTCCAGCACCTGATCGCCCATCCGGTTTGACAGCCGTGGGCAGTGCAGGCAGGCCCCTGCGCTGTCGATCAGCGCGTGCAGATCAATGTTGAACGGTGCGTCTCGGATCGAGTGCAGCAGCTTCGCGCCACGCAGATTGGCACGGGCTGCGCGCACTGGCAGGGCCATGCGCTCGCCGGTCTCCAGCCTGTGCATGACCAGTTCGAGCGCCTGGTCATGCACCGTTGACGGGATCGCGCAGATCAGGAGCGCAATGTCACTGCCGATCAGGCCATCGGCCAGCGCCTTGCGGGCACTGCCGGTGAGCTGTAGCAGTTGGATGCGGGCGAGTACGTGGCGCACGCTGACGCCGAGCGTGTCTGCGATCTGCTTCGGGGTCTGTCCGTGCTGATCGCGCAAGGTGGCGTAAGCGCGGCCCTCGTCGAGCGGGCTCACGTCCTCGCGCTGGAGGTTCTCGACGATCTGGACTTGCAGTACCTGCAGGTCCGACATGGGGCGGATGATCGCGGGGATGGACTCCAGCTCGGCCATGCGCGCAGCGCGCACGCGGCGGTGGCCGGCGATGATCTCCAGATCTTCGGCTGGGTCTGCTCCGATGGGCTGCTGCGTGATCGGGCGGCAGATGATCGGCTGCAGCACGCCTTGCTGGCGGATGCTGTCGGCCAGCTCGTCGAGGCCGTGGTACTCGGTGCGCGGCTGGCTAGGGCTGTCGGCCAGCCGGTGCAGCTCGATCGTGAACACGTCGTGGGTGTTGGACATGGTGGGCCTCAGGCGATGCGCTGGATCAGGATCTCTTCGCCCGAGACGCTGGCGCGGAAGCGGATCGACCTGTTGGCATGGCGCTTGTGCCACGACTCGATGCCAGCTTTGGCCGCGCCTCCCATGGCCTTTGGGAGTCGGATCGTCGCCACCTCGCCTTCGACCACGCTGATCGGCTGGTCTGCAAGGTGGTCAAGGACTGGATCCCACTTGTACCCGGAGACCGCGAGGCGGCAGGCCAGCGGTTCGAACGTGATCTTCATGGTGCCGAAGCCTGGGACTGTCACTGACGTGGCATTCGTGCCTCGGGCGGCGGGCGCGGCAGATTTTGTAGGGGCGGGCATGGTGGGCTTCGGTGTCGGTGTCGGGGTGGGCGCTGGTGCGGGCGCTGGAACTGCTGGTGCGGTTGCGGTCGATGTGGTTGGCGTCAGCTCTTCTTCCAGGCAGCGTTTCGCGGTCTTGATGTCGCCGAGCATGTACAGGCCACCGTTGCGGACGATGGCGCCGACAGTGCGTGCCTTCTCCAGTTGCTTCGGGATGCTGTTGATCTGGGCGCCGTACTTGGTCACCAGATCGGCCTGATCGAGTGCTTCGTCGGGGTTTTTGATGAAAAATGACATGACGCTGTGGGCGAGCGAGCCAGTGCGGACGGTGTAGGGCGTGGTGGTGGTCATGGGGTGGTCTCGGTGTATCGAGTGGGGGTGATGTGCTCGGTGATGTCGGTGATGCCGCGGAGGTGCAGGTACTGGTCAGCCGGTGTCCGCTGCTGTTGGACGTGGGTGGCCCAGACCGTGACCTGCTGGCCTGCGCGCATTCGGTGGGCCTTGGCGCTGGCTGCGATCAGGGCGGCGGGGGTCGGGTCGATGCGCTGGCTGGCGCGCCATGTCATCGCGTCCGGTCCCTGGCTGATGTGGACCGTCAGCAGGGCGTGGCCCTGGGTCGTGCGGCGGTACTCGGCGTCCGTGGTCAGGGTGCCGGTGATGCGGATCTGCCTGGCTGGGCATGGCGCGGTGCTGGGCCTGGGCGGTGGCTGCCAGCGGGTGATGCGTGGGGCTGGTGGTCCAGCCGGTGAGGGTGGTGGTGTCGGCATGGCGGCTGCGAGGTAGGGCGATGGTCCAGAGCAGCGCGGCGAACAACTCGACCAGCAGCGCGGTGAGCATCTGCATGGCGGGCTGGATGCGTTCGGCGGGCAGGCCGGTGAGCGTGGCCAGCGCGGCGGCGCCGGGGTCGAGCGAGGCGTCGGCGCGGCGCGTGTCGTGCTGCTGGGCTTCGGTGGTGAGGCGCTCGCAGATGTCGGCGGCGCGGCGGGCGGCAGACAGTTCGGCTGCCAGTGCCTGCACGCTGGCATCGGCGCTGCTGGCTGCGGCGCGGGCGCTGCTGCATCGGCCTGGGGTGGTGGCTTCGCAGCGGGTGAGGGCGGCCGTGGCGCGGGCGCTGCGGGCGGTGGCGCTGGCGAGTGCATCGGCCACGGTGGACAGCGGGCGAGCCCCCAAAGCGTCGAGCTGTCCCTGCAGCGCCTGGCTGCGCTCGCTGCTGCGGACGCTGGCGGCGCGCTGGTCGCCAGCGCGGTGTGCGGCGCTGGCGAGGAACGCGGCGTGCCCGTAGACGACGACGACCAGGCACGACACCCAGAGGGCGCGGCCGACGATGCTGCGGCTGATCGCCGGGAGGACGTGGGCGCCTGCGGTGGCGGCCATGGCGAACGCCATCACCAGCGCGGTGTCGGTGGCGATGGCGCTTCGGTCTGCGGCGGCTGCTGCGGATGCTGCGATGCCGATCGCGCTGATCGACACAGCGGCGGCCAGCGCGGCGGGGCGGGTGCGGCGCGTCATGCTCATCAGATCCAGCCTTTTGCCAGCGCGACCAGGGCGCCGACGATCGCGGCGGCGCCGATGCGCACCGCCAGTTCGTGGCCGATCCACTCGGGCCACTGCATCGGCTGCTGGGGCTGCTGGTCGAACATCTGGCGGCGCAGGGCCACGCGGGCGCGGCGGTGGCGCTCGGCGCGGGCCTTGGCGGCTGCGGCGGGGGTCATGTCGGCGCCGATGTGGTCCAGCGCCTTGTCGGGGATGGCGCACTCGCAGCCCATGGCGATGTCGGCGGAGCGGTGGGAGTCCAGCAGGATGATCTCGGCGCTGCGGCCTCGGGAGGCGCGGGTGTCGGCGGCGGTGCTGACGTTGTCGAGCTTGCGGGCGAGGGCGCTCATGTCGTCACCTTGCTGGTCTTGGTGGTGTAGATCGCGGGTTCGAGGTCGGCGGGCTGGTCGCTGCCGCCGCAGCCGGTGAGGGCGAACAGGGCGGCGACTGCCAGGGTGCAGATAGCTGCATTGGTCCATGGGGAGCGCAGCACCGCGCCGATGAACGCTGCCAGCTCGGCGTCGGTCTGCAAGCGGGCTTCGTCCTCGACCTGCAGGCGGGTGGGCGTGGGCAGTTCGCTGAGGGTGGAGAAGTTGCTTTCGAGCATGTCGGCGCCGGTGTCGGCGTAGCCACCGCAGACGCCTGCGAACACGCTTTTTTGGGTTGCGTCCGACTTCGCTTTCGCGATGACGCCACGGGCTGCGGTTTGCGCCGTCAGTGCGTGCAAGTCGCGGAGTTGCTCCAGGCTGAGCTGTTGCAGCAAGTGCTGGTGCGCCTCCACATCGGTCATCTGCAGACCGGTCTGCAGATATGCCGCTACCTGACTGTTCGTCAGTGCCCGGAAATCCAGTGCGCTGGATGTGCGCATGCTGTTCATCGTTGCCATGTCAATCCCCTGCGCTGTCGCCCGATCCAGCCGTGGTGCGGTGCTCAGTGCATGCCGTTATTGGACATCTTTGTCCAATTAAGTGCAAGACATCTTTGTCCATGTCGCCTAAAAAATTCCACTTGTTACGAAACCCAACTGATACCCCCCTTAGGGGGGATGTCCAGAGAGTGGGTAAAAATGTGGAATATGCACATGAACACGACACACATCGAACGCCTGCAGGCGCTGGTGATCGGGCATCTGGTGAGCTGTGTAGGCGAGCGCGGGCGGATGGATGCCGCACAGATGCTCAGGGACGCGGCATGTCAGGTGGATGGCCTGGAGGATGCAGAAGATGAGGAATTGGCCGGATGGCTGGCTGTGATGCTCAGGCGGCTGGAGGGGTAGGGGCAGAAAAAAGCCCGCTCGGGGCGGGCTGGTGTGCCTGTGGCTTGTCGGTCAGTGGCCGCCAAGCTCGCGGTATGCGGCAACCACGCTTTTGATGGCCTTGATCTCGTTCGGGGTCAGGTCTCTGTCTTCAGTGCCGTTCAGCCCATGCAGGCGGATCGCTCCATTCCCAGCGTCGGCAATCACGGTAATGGCGGAGGCGGCTGAACCAGAGATTGGGACATCGATCGATTCGATCATCTTGCCCGCTTCGGTGGTGACCTGGATCGTCCCGGGGACATTCGCTTTCGATTTGCCGTCTGCGATCGTGATGCTTTGTAGCCCCAGCATGTCGGGCCGGCCTGCGCGCTTGACAGTCAAGCGGAGCCATGGGGCTGCGCCGGAGTCGCCAATGTAGATCGCCAGCCGATCGCCCGTGCTGTACTGGATGTCTGAGGTGTACCAGTCCACGCTGTCGATCTTGTTGCGCTCCATCCTCAGTGCTGCCAGTGCTGCGCCTGGCTGTCGGGCGGCTTTGGCCTTCTTTTCCGCTTCGTCTTGCGCCTTGAGGATCGCCTCGACACGGGCTACTGATTCCGCGGTGGCCTCTGCGCGCTGCTTTTCCTCCCGCGCCTGCAGCAGATGAGGGTAGCCGACCGCACTGGCTGCGATCAGCGCGACTACTCCTGGTAGTACATATGTCAGCTTCATTTCTGCCCCGAATCGTATTTGAGGGGCGGGACTATAGCCGGTGTGCGTGCTACTCGGGTGCCCTGCTGAACATCGTTTTGAGTCGATCCAGCATGACCCGCTCTTGCTCCGTGATGAGCGTGGGAGCTGGGTGCGCTGGGTCAAAGTCATCCAGCAAGAGCTGCCATGCCTTGACGCCGAGAGCTGTGGCTACTTCCTGTAGCTTGTCGATCGTGACGCTGTGCTCTCCCTTCGTCATCCTGTCGATCAGTTTCACGTCGAGCCCTTTCCGCATCGACCAGGCGCGGACAGATCGGCGTTCACCCGGCAACGTGTCGCTGTTGATCAGCGCGTTTAAATTGGCGGCTAGTGTCTCACGAGGGTGTTTTCCGTCCATAGATGTGATGTTGTCACCCTCGTTTGTCATGGATGTCTAGTGTTCGCTTGCCAAGTTGGACAAATTTGTCCAATAATCGCGCATGGAAGCAGCCAACCTCATCGACCGCCTGAAAAGTGTCAGCGCGCCCCGCCTTGCGGCGGCGTCTGGCGTGTCGGTCAAGACGATCTACAGGATTCGACTCGGTGAAACCTCGCCGACGATGAGGACCGTCGATCAGCTCATGAGGCACATCGACAGCGTTTCCAGCTCATCGGCGCAACTGTCGAAAACTTGAGCTGGAGAAGCAGCATTCTTTCCACTGAATTCAATGAGGCCCTGACCGCATCTCCAGTCGTGGAGGTTCCGGGCAGAACTCCTGCGGCGCAGGACCTCACCCCAATGCACCCCGCACTGGTTGTCTCCTGCGCGTTGTCGAACGCGCTTTCAGGCCGGCCGTCCAGCGATGGATGGCCGGCCCTTTTTATGTCCCGCATCCGGGACTGGGAGCGACAGCACGGTGGAAGGCCACTTCTGCAAGGCGAGATGACGCCCAGCGGACTGGTGCGCCTGTGAGCCACGGGCACACCGAGCTGCAGCGATGAAGACGCCACAGCAGCGACGGGCCGTAGAGCCTGTCCTGCTGGCGTCCTGATCGGCACCAGCCGTAGAGCGAGATCGACAAACAAGCGCAGGACGACACATGGGCAACGACACCCACGGGGCACGACCCCGAAGAGAATTACCGCCGGTGACGGTGGATCTGGTCCAGCAGGCGCTGAGCTTCATCAGCCCGGACTGCGGGCACGACGAACGTGCCAAGCTGGCCGGCTCGATCTACTCCGAGCTGGGCGAGTCCGGCAAGGATGCCTGGATGGACTGGGCGGGCGCACGATCGGCCCCCAGCCTCCAGGAAGACCGCGACACTTGGAAGAGCGCCAAGCGGTTCACCCGCGTCAAGATCGGCACGCTGTTCGGCCGTGCCAAGGACAGCGGGTTCCGTTTCCCCGAGATCGACCAGGCGGCACCGCAGCCCGACGCCGCGCTGCTGGCTGCTGAGCGTGCCAAGCGCAAAGCCAAGGCCGCGGCGACGGAAGCCGAGTACCGCGCCCGCGCTGACCAGGCCGCACGCGATGCCCGGACGATGTGGTCCGATGCCGTGCCTGCCACGTTCGAGGGCGCGGGCTACCTGCTGCGCAAGGGCGTGTCCCCGCATGGGGTGCGGATGCTGGACGATGGCACGCTGCTGGTGCCGATGATCGACATCGAGGGCACGTTGCAGAACCTGCAGCGCATCGCCCCGCGCAAGCCTGAGGGCGACAAGCCGGAAAAGCGGATCCTGCCGGGCGCGCGCAAGTCGGGGCTGTTCCATCTCGTCGGCGCTGAGCTGGATGAGGTCGAGGGGCTGGAGGTGCTGCTGGCCGCCGAAGGCTACGCCACCGCCGCCAGCATCCACGAGGCCACGGGCCGGTCGGTGCTGGTGTGCATGGATGCGGGCAACATGGTCAACGTCATCAAGCTGGCCCGGGCGCGGTGGCCGCTGCTGCCGCTGCTGGTCTGCGCCGATGACGACCGCGAGACCGAGGGGCGCACGGGAAAGAACGCGGGCAAGGCTGCCGCGCTGTCCTGCGTGCGGGCGGCCGACTCGGACGCGGCGCCGTGCGGCATGGTGCTGCCGGTGGGCCTGCCGGATGGGGGCACGGACTTCAATGACCTGATGGTCGCGCATGGTCACGATTCAGTGGCTCAGGTGATCGGGGATGCGGTGGCGCATCTGCTCGATGTGAGCGGGGAGCAGCAGCGCCAGGACGCCAGCGACGAGCCGCCGCCGTGGATGGACGATGTGCCTGCAGGCGACGACGCCGAAGCCGCCGCGCCCGCACAGGGGGGAGGGGGTACGGTCGTCGAGGTGGACTTTGCCGCCAAGGGCAAGGCCAAAGCGAAGAAGTCTCCCGAGAAGAAGTCCGACGATTTCTGGGCGCTGATCGATGGTCTGGCTGAACGGTACTCGCTGATCTACGGGACGGACCAGTGCTGGGACCACACCAAGCGGGTGCTGATCAAGATCGCGCACATGCGGCTGGCGCACGGGTCGGACCCGATCAAGTTCTGGCTGGCGCGGCCGTCACGTCGGATGGTGGACCTGGCTGATCTGGTGTTCGAGCCGGGGCAGGAGGTGCCAGCGCACCAGATCAACATGTTCGGCGGGTTGGCCCTGCGTCCTGTGCCGTGCGATGCGAAGGCCGTGGCGCCGATGCTGGCCCTGATCCGGCACCTGTGCTCGGGGTCTGGCGAGTCGGCTGATGATGTGGACGCGGTGATGCACTGGGTGATGTGCTGGATGGCACTGCCGCTGCAGCAGCTCGGCACCAAGATGCAGACCGCACTGGTTTTCCACGGTGCGCAGGGAACGGGAAAGAACCTGTTCTTCGATGTGTGGCGCGACCTGTACGGGGACCACGGAATCACGGTCGGCCAGACCGAGATCGAGGACAAATTTAACGGGTGGATCTCGCGCAAGCTGGCGATCGTGGCCGATGAGGTTGTGAGCCGTCAGGAGATGTACCACAAGAAAAACACGCTGAAGAGCGTGGTCACGCAGGAAAAGAAGTTCCCGATCCGCGGGATGCAGATGGAAACGCGGTGGGAGTCGAACCACGCGAATGTGGTGTTCCTGTCGAACGAGTCGATGCCGCTGGCCCTGGAAGAGCGGGACCGGCGGTATGCGGTGGTCTACACGCCGCTCGAAGCGGATGAAGCGCTGTACATCGCGGTGCGGGACTTCCTGGCGGCCGGTGGCCGTGAGAAGTGGCTGCACTACCTGCAGACCTACGCGATCGGCGAGTTCAACGCGCACACCAAGCCGTTGATGACGCGGGCGAAAGAGCGGCTGATCGAGTTGAACTGGAAGTCGTCGGAGCGGTTCGCGCATGAGTGGCTGAATGGGTTCCTGCCCCTCCCTGTGCGGGTCTGCTCGGCAGGCCAGTTGTACCGAGCGTTTCGGCGCTGGGCAGACCAGACGGGCGAGAAGTGGCCACCAGCGCAGCCGCTGTTCACGGGGCAGGTCGAGCGGTGGATCAACGAGCGTGTGGGGTGGGATGCCTCAGGGCGTCGTGAGCAGCCTGTGCTGGTCTACAAGGTCGTGGCCCTCAAGGATGCAGTGGGCAACCGCAAGAGCGTGCGGTGCTGGCTGCCGACGGGGGCTGGTCCTGCTGAGGGCGTGACCGAGGGCGAGTGGGCTGCCGCGTCCGTCGATGCGTTCGATGCCGATGTGGACCGCTTCTGCCGTCGCCCTGGCTCGGATGTGGAGGGCGTGGAATGACCTGTTACGCCGGAATTACGCGGCTGTTACGCGGGCATTACGCGCTAAGTGGTTGTCGTTACTCGTGTTTCGCCGTTACGCGGGACTTCCTCGTGTGTGTGCGTGTGCAGGCGTGGGCGCGTGCGCACATGGGCACATGGTCGTCAGCAGTCATTCATTCCAGTCCGTCACGAAACCACCTCGTAACAGCGAAATACAAGTAACGACAACAACTTAGCGCGTAACACCCCGCGTAACTCGCGTAATTCACACCCCACCCACCCATTCAGAAAAGAGAGAGAGAAGAGAGATGGAGAACGGAAACGCAAAAAAGAAGCTGAGCTGGTCCTGGCTGCCGGACTTCATGCCGAAGGTGGCCGGGCTGATCCAGGAGCGCCGCCAGCAGGATGGCGCCGAGTGGGTAGCGCACTGCTGGCGTGAGTCGGTCGGGCAGGGTAAGCCGGGCTTCTTCTGGGCCGCCGAGGGCGCTGTCGCCATCGGCGTGCCGGTGGATGCGCAGATCGTGGTGATGCACCACCAGCTCGCTGGCAAGGCCCCTGGCACAGCAACCATGGACATGGCGCGCAAGCCGGAAGGGTGGGCGGCATGAAGGTCGAACTGAAGGGCCTGGAAGGGCTGGGGGTGCTGTCGGGGCTGAGCGAGCGGCGCATGGCCTCGGCGCTGGCTACCGCGATGACGCGCACAGCGGTGGAGGTGCGGGACGCTGAGCTGGTCGAGCTGCAGCGTGCGATCGACAGGCCGACGCCGTACACGCTGCGCTCGCTGTACGTGCGTGGTGCCACAGCACAGCGACAGTATGCCGAGGTCTGGTTCAAGGACACGACAACCGGGAGCGGGATTGCTGCAACGAACTACCTCGGGCCGCAGGTGGATGGCGGTAGCCGCAAGCACAAGCGCCTTGAGGCGTCGCTGCGGGCTGCTGGGCACCTGCCTGCGGGGTGGCTGGTCGTGCCTGGTGCAGGGTGTCGGATCGATGCTTATGGCAACGCGGACCGAGGGCAGGTGATGCAAGTGCTGTCGCAACTGCGGGTGCAGCTTGTGAGCGGGTTCGATCGCTCGATGAGCCGGGATGCGCGGAAGCAGATCAATGCGCAGCGCAAGGCGGGGGGGCGGTTCTTCGTGATCCCGCCGGGCGGCAAGGCGCGGGGAGGGGTGTATCAGCGCGAGCTGATGGGGCGCACGGTCACGCCGGTGTTCATCTTCGTGCGCTCGGCTACGTACCGGGCGCGGTTCGACTTTGATGGTGTGGCACAGCGGACGATCGACCGCGTAGTGGACGGGCACATCACGAGGGCGGTGATGGAGCAGGTCGAGCGGTCGATGCGGACCGGCACGCAGGGGGCGCTGTGGTGATGGGCGTGGCGGATTTGCGGGTCCTTCCTGGAGCCCTGACCGCGGGTAATTCGACCCCCGGTGATTCAGCGTTCACCAAGTTCCCCGTGGGGGTTATGCCATGCTGATAGACACTGACAAGCCCATCAGCCAGACCGCCTTCGGCCTCGCTGTCGGCATCAGCCAGCCCGCCGTGAGCGCCATGCTCTCCGATGGCATCCTGCCCGATGCTGGCACCGCCTGCGATTGGCTCCTCGCGTACTGCGCCCGCCTGCGCGACATCGCCTCAGGCCGCGACATGACCGGCGAGCTGACCGCCGCCCGCATCCGCAAGACGACCGAAGAAGCCGACGCCGTCGCCCTGTCCAACGCCATCAAGCGCGGCGAGTATGCCCCCATCGCTGCACTGGAAGATGTCCTCTCTTTAGCCAGCGTCGCCGTGGTCGCTCGCTTCGAGCAGCTCGATGGACTGATCGCCCAGGCAGCCCCCGATCTGCCGGACGCTGCCCGCCAGGCCGTGCTGCACACGCTCAACGGGGCCCGGAACGAATGGGTCCGCATGACAGCATCGCTTGACCTGGTCAGCGCCGCCGACGAAACCGACGCATGACCACGAACATCCAGCCCGAGACCCTCGCCGCGCTGCGCCTGGCACTCCAGCGCGGCATGGCCCCGTTCCGGGCTGACCCACGCATGCCGCTGAGCGTCTGGGCTGAGCGGCATTTCATGCTCGACCGCGACAGCTCGCAGCAGGCTGGCGGCTGGTCTTGCTGGCCTTTCCAGGTTGCGCTGATGGACTGGATGAGCGACGACCGCATCGTGCGCGTCATCATCCGCAAGTCCAAGCGCGTCGGCTACACCAAGATCCTGACGGCCCTGCTGTGCTACGTCGTCGCCCACCTGCGGCGCAACGCGGCGCTCTGGCAGCCGACGGATGACGACCGCGATTCGTTCGTCCGCACCGAGCTGGACCCCGTCACCTCCGGCGTCCGCATCGTGCGTGACCAGCGCCGTGGCACCGGTGCCGATGACACGCTCAAGCTCAAGCGGTTCCGGGCCGCCGTGCTGCACCTCCTCGGCGGCAAAGCCGCCCGCGCCTACCGCCGAATCACCGTCGCCCTCGCCATCCTGGACGAGTGGTCCGCCTTCGACCAGTCGATCGAAGGCCAAGGCGACCCCGGCTCCCTTGCCTTCGGCCGCCTCGAAGGTGCTCCATTTCCCAAGTTCGTCGGCGGATCCACCCCCGGCACCCGTGGCGCCTGCCATGTCACCCTCGCGGCCGACCAGGCAGACGTGGACATGCGCTACCACATCGACTGCCCCCACTGCGGCGTCGAGCACCCGCTCACCACCGGCATCGACCCCAAGACCGGAAGCCGCACCCGCCACGGCCTGCAGTGGACCCCCGGCCAGCCCGCCACCGCTGTCCACATCTGCCCTCACTGCCTGCAGCCCATGACCCGCGCCCAGTACCTCGCCGGCGGCCAGCCGATGGCGGGCGAATGGGTCTGCATCCGCACCGGCCTGCGCTACACCACCGACCGCCGCTGGCTCGATGCCGCTGGCCAGGAGACCCGCCCGCCGCGCAACGTCGCTGCACAAATCTGGTCCGCCTACTCCCCCCAGCGCGACTGGACCAGCATCGCCGAGGACCACGAGAAAGCCGACGCCGCCGAACAGGCCGGCGACAGCTCGCTGATGATCACCCTCGTCAACGAGACCTATGGCGAGCCCTACGAAGTCCGAGGCCAGCGCCGAGACGACCACGCCCTGTCCAGCCAGTCCGGCAAGCACGCCTTCGGCATCGTACCCATCGGCGCCCTCAAGCTCACCTCTGGCATCGACGTGCAGCAAGACCGCGTTGAAATCGGCGTCTGGGGCTGGGGTCGCGGCATGGAATCGTGGGTGATCGACCACCACATCATCGAAGGCAACCCCGCTGCGGATGACGCCATCTGGGATGCCGTCGGCACCTACCTCCTGCGCCGCTACCGCCAGGCGTGGCACGGTGGCACGCTGGGCATCGACTCCATCAGCATCGACTCGGGCTGGGCCACCCACGCCGTCTACGCTTTCGTGCGCGCCCAGGCCGGCACCCTGCCGATCCGCGCCATCAAGGGCAAGGACGAACCCAAAGCCCCGATCAAGATGGCCGCCACCGTCCAGGACATCAACTGGCGTGGCCAGAAGTGGATCGGCGGCATCAAGCTCTGGGGCGTCGGCACACAGTCGAGCGAGGATCTGCTGCATGGGCAGCTCGGGCTCGACAAGCCCGGCCCCGGCTACATCCACTACGCCGATAGCCTGCCGCAAGAGTGGTATGCCCAGCTCACGGGCAAGACCCGCGTTCCCACCCGCAGCAAGCACAGCATCGTGGAAAAGTGGATCCGCAGCCGCCCCCGCGTCGAAGTCCGCGACTGCCGCCGCTACGCCCACCACGCCGCCCTGTGCCTCGGCATCGACAGCTACACCGCCGCCCGCTGGACCGAGCTGGAGCACCAGGTGCAGCCGCCCCGCGACCTGTTCAGCGATCCGCCCACCACCGCGGAGCTGTTGGCAGAGGCACCAGCCACCACGCCGGCCCCTCTGCCTACCGCTGTGGCACCACCGCCACCGCAGGCGTCTGCGCCACCACTGCGCCGAGCCCGCCCCCGCCTGTTCGGCGGGTGATGACAGACCAGACCACCGATCGACCACCACACAACCATCATCGACCATGAGCGCCACCACCAAGCCAGGAAAAGCCGCCCCTGCGGCTGCCATCTCGCCGACGCCCGCCCTGGACCGCATCATCCAGCGCGATCCCGACATCGTGGACCGCATGTTTGACTACCTGCTGCAGCAGATGCCCGAGCTGGCTGGCCGCGCTGGTGAGTTGGCCAAGGCCGAGCGGGCGCTGCGTACTGAGTTCCGGGCCTCGCGTGGCCTGCATGTGCGCAGCCCGCGGGATGATGAGCGTGTCGAGATCCTGGAGCAGGTCCGGAACTACCCGATCGGCACCTCGAACGGTGCGATCGCTCGACAGCTCGGCGTATCCCGCGAGACCGTGCGCCGCGCACGTCTGTCGATCGCTGCACACGCCGCCCCGTGATTTGTGCAGCCAGCCCGTGAACCATCGCGGGCATGGCCTACACCCCTGACGACCTCGACCGCATAGACCGCGCCATCGCCTCCGGCGAGCTGTCGATCTACGACGGCCACACGCGGGTCGAGTACAAGAGCACCGGCGAGCTGATCGCCGCGCGTGATGTGATCCGCGCCGATCTGGCCGCCCAGGCACGCGGTGCAACGGCTGTTTCTGCTGCTGCTGGCGGTGTCTGGACGTTCTGCCGCGCGGGGAGCCGCGTGTGATGGCTGCCCCGAACATCCTGGACCGGCTGATCGCCTACGTCTCGCCCACTGCCGGCCTGCGCCGCGCCCAGACGCGCGCCTTCATGGCCGCGAACCCCCGCAACGCCCCGCGTCCACGCGGTGCGGGTGCCTCGGCCAATGCTGATGTGCAGATGGGCGCCCGCGCCCTGCGTGAGCACGCCCGCCACCTGCGCGACAACGTCGGCTACATCGGCGCTGGCCTGGGCGAGCGCGTGGACTCGGCAATCGGGACCGGCGTGGTCCGCAAGTGGTCTGGCCCGCACGCCGACAAGCTTGCCAAGTTGCACAAGGCATGGTCTGCCCAGTGCGACGCCGCCGGAAAGCTCAACCTGGGCGGCGTCGAGGCGCTGGCCATGTATACGATGGAGTGCGACGGCACTGCGTTGATTCGCATCCGTCCACGCCGCGCGGATGATGGACTTGCGGTGCCGGTCCAGCTCCAGATGCTCGAATCCGACTGGGTTGACACCAGCCAAACTGCTGCCAGCGCCACGGGCAACACCGTCATCAACGGGGTCGAGTACGACTCGCTCGGGCGGCGTGTCGGCTGGTGGCTCTACGACCAGCACCCCGGCGATGCGGGCCTGACCGGCTCGCTCACCAGCCGCACCACCAGCACGCTGGTGCCGGCCGGGTCGATCATCGATCTGTACGACGTGACCCGGCCCGGACAAGGTGCAGGCGTTTCGCGGATGAAGTCTGCCATCCTGCTGATCCGTGACCTGGAGCTTTATCGTGAAGCCGAGGCCCGCCGCAAGGACACCGAAGCCAGAATCGGCATCGTCGCATCCGGCGATGTCCAGGCGATGGCCGGCCCATCTACCGGGAAGGATGCGGCCGTGTCGGCGCTGTCGCTGGGCGAGATCCCTTCAGGCGGCATCCTGCAAGTCGCCCCGGGCCTGAATCTCACCAGCGTAGCGCCGACTGCAATGCCGGGCTACGTGGACACGATCAAGTACGAGATCAAGCTGATCTGTGCCGCGATCGGTTGCACCTACGAGGGTGCGACGGGCGACATGAGCGAAGTCAACTTTTCGGCGAGCCGCATGCGTCGGATCAGCTTCCGGGCGTCGATCGAGCGCACCCAGTGGCTCACTCTCGTGCCGCAGCTCCTGCGCCCGCTAGACGAAGCGTTTGTGCGCTTCGCGAAGCTGGCCGGGGCGCTGCCGGTGTCGGCTGCGTGGGATGTCGAGTACACGTTTCCACGATGGCCGGCTGTCGATCAGCTCAAGGAAGTCAACGCCGACTTGCAAGAGATCGCGGGCGGGATGTCCAGCATCAGCGCCAAGATCCGCGAGCGTGGAAACGACCCGGACCTCGTGTTTGCCGAGCGTGCGGCCGACTTCAAGCGGCTTGAATCCGCCGGGCTGATGCCGCTGATGCTCGCGCTGCTCAAGGGCCTGCCGATGCCTAACCCAGGCCAAGACC
>JBEEMX010000026.1:0-20926 GCA_041192465.1 Pseudomonadota bacterium
AGGCGACGTGGTGCAGGGTGGAAATCCAGTGCCGCAGTGTGGCCGCCGCCCTTGCGCCTCGCTACCGTCTGACTACGCACACCGGGCTAGCGGCTTTACGCAAACGTAAACCCGATCCGCAGAAACCCTCCCAGGTATCACACGGATCAACCGCCCCGCCCCGCGTGCTCCACCGCGTACTTGATCAGCTCGGCCTGCCCGGCCAGATTGAGCTTGCGGCGGATGCTCTGGCGGTGCGACTCGACGGTGCGCACGCTCAGATCGAGTGCGCTGGCGATGACCTTGCTCGGGTGGCCCTGGCCGAGGAAGGACAGGATCTGCTGCTCGCGGTCGGAAAGCATCGGGCGGGCTTGGGGTGCGCGAAACAGGGCCTGCGCGATCGAGGGACTCAGGTAGGTGCCGCCGCCATGCACCGTGCGGATCGCGCCGACGATCTCGGCCGAGCGCGAGTCCTTCAGCACGTAGCCGCGCGCGCCAGCCTTCAGCGCGCGCTGGGCGTGTTCGACGCCGTCGTGCATCGTCAGCATCAGCACGGCGCGCTCCGGGTGTTCGTCGATCAGGCGCGCGGCGAGTTCGATGCCGTTCTCGCCTTTCATGCCGATGTCCATCAGCACGACATCAGGGTCGTGCAGCCGCGCGCGCTCCAGCGCTTCGGCGCCATTGCCGGCCTCGGCCACCACGTCCAGGTCATCGACCAGGCTAAACACTGCCTTCAGCCCTTCGCGGACCACGGCATGGTCATCGACGATCATCAGTCGGATGCGGATTACGGACATGGCGGAGAGCGGTCGGGAAACCGCGGAGTGGCAGGCTAGACGCTGGCGAAGCGCCGGATCGCGGCTTCAGGCACTTCGGCCAGCACCACCGTTGCCCCGGGACGTGACTGCACGTGCAGCCGGCCATCGATCGACGCCAGCCGTTCGCGCATGTTGCGCAAGCCAATGCCCTGGCTGGGATGGCGCAGCACGGCTTCGGTGTCGAAGCCGACACCATTGTCCTGCACGCGCAGGAGCAGCCCACCCTTGGAAAACACCAAGTCCAGCGCCACCCGCGAAGCGCCCGCGTGCTTCTGGATGTTGGTCAGCGCCTCCTGCGTCACGCGGAACAGCACCGTCTTGATGTCGTCGGGCAGCTCGAACGGCTCGCCCTCGACCACCACCGTGGACCGCGTATCCGAGTGCGCCCACATCTCGTCGGCCAACTGACCCAGCGCCGCACTCAGGCCCAGCGTGTCGAGCATGACCGGGCGCAACCGGTGCGACATGCCGCGCACCTCGGTCAGCGCGGCGGTGAGCCGGTCCACCGCCCGGCCGAGCGCAGCGCGGGTGATCGTTTCCTCAGTCGGCAGGCGGTCCATGGCGGCCTCGGTCAGCAGCTTGATCGAAACGAGGGTCTGGCTGGTGCCGTCGTGCAGCTCGCGGGAGAGGTGGGCGCGCTCGGCCTCCTGCGAGCCGACCACCTGGCGCGCCAGCAGGGTGAGCTTGGCATCGGCCATGCGCAACTCGTGCAGGCTCAGCCACAGCCCGCCGCCGAACACCAGCAGCAGCCCGCCACCCATGATCAGCCCGATCCAGCGCATCGTGGACGCCGTGCTCGCCGCCAGCGCCTGGTTCAGGTCGGCCACCACCCGGTCGATGTCATCGACGTACACCCCCGTGCCGAACCACCAGTTCCAGCGTGGCAGCGGCGTGACGTAGGCGATCTTGGGCGCGATGTCCTGGGTCGAGGGCTTGTTCCAGCGGTAGTCCACGAAGCCGCCGCCGGTGCGGGCGATGTCGCGCATGGCCTGGATCGGGTACTGGCCCTGCTCGTCCTTGAGCTTGAGCAGGTTGCGCCCGACGAGTCCCGGCTGGCGCGGGTGCATCAGGTTGACGCCGTCGAAATCGTAGAGAAAGAAGTAGCCGTCGCTGCCGTAGTCGAGCGCGGCGAGCTGGCGCATGGCCTGCTGCTTGATCTCGTCGTCGTCGCGGCCGGTGTTGTAGAGCGGGCTGAGCGTGGACAGCGCCAGCGCGGCGAAGTGGCGCAGGTCGGCTCGGGCCGCATCAATGTAGGCGCTGCGCACCAGGGCTTCCTGGCGGCGGGCGAGCAGTTGCTCCTGCTGGTGCTGGGCCACCACGATCAGTCCGCCCGAGGCCACCAGCGGGAACATCGCCAGCAGGATGACCTTGAGTTTCAGCCGCACGGTCAGGCCCGCAGCATCAGAAATCGCCCGCCGCCCCGCGGTCGAGCATCGCCCGGACCGCGTCGCGCACCCGCCCCGCCTCGGCCTTCAGCTCAGGGGGCAGTCGCCGGCCCATGCGCGTCATCATGTCCATGTTGAGCGTGTAGAGCCACAGCCCGTCGTTCCGCTCCATCACCGTGATGCGACACGGCAGGTAGGCGGCCATCGCGGGCGAGAAGTCGAGCATCTGCCGCGCGGTAGACGGGTTGCAGTAGCCGTAGACCTTGAGGAAGGGCTGCGGCTGGCCGGTGCGGGCCTCCAGCTCCTTCGACAGCGGCAGCTCGCCCACCGCCCGCAGGTTGTACTCGGCCGCGACGCTGGCGAACGCCTGCTCGATCTGCGCGACCGTCACGCCCGGCGCAGCACGGCGCTCCCAGGTCGTCGCCGCAGCAATGTCGCCCCCGCTGTCCACCCAGCGGTGCCACATCCGCACGGCCTCGGTGCTGGCGCCGTCGTCGAGACCGGACACCGCACGCAGCGTGCCGCAGCCGCCCAGCACACCGCCCAGCAGCACCAGGGTCACCGCGCGTGCGGCAGCGTGCATCTGCAGGCCCATGTCCTCATGCCTCCACGGTGCGGCCGGTGAGCCAGCGTTGCAACTGCGCCGGGGTGCTCTCGTCCATCACCACCTGCTCGCGGCGGCAGAGATGGATCAGGTTGCCCACCAACCGGTAGGACAGGGTTGGCACGTCGTCCTCGCCCCGGCCAAACTCGTGGCCGCACAGCAGCAGCCCGCGCAGCACCCAGTTCACCGATTCGCGGCTGATGTCGTGGCCCGCCTCGCGGAGCAGGTCGCGCACACGCTTGCCGGTGTCGTTGAGCTGGAAGGGCTGGGCGGCGACATCGGCTGCCACCGCCTCGAACAGCGCCCGGAAGTCGCGCGGCGACAGCAGTGGCACGCCAGTGGTGTCGTGGACTTGCCGGATCAGCGCCAGCAGGGCCGGCTCGATCCCCCAGTCGGAGGCGTCGAAGCCGCTGCGCACCGGCGTCGAGGCCCGCAGCACATGGCGCACCGGGTCATAGAGGTGGCCGCCCGAGGCGCTCCAATCCAGCAACAGCGGCGCGAGGTCCAGCGATTCCAGAAAACGCCGGAAACCGCCCTGCCCCAGCCAGTCCGGCGACAAGCCCGGATACTCGTGCATCAACCGCGAGGCCAGCCGCGCACACGGCACCGGCAGATCGGCACGCTGCACCTCGGTGCGGATGCGTTCGACCAGCGCCTCGACGCTCGGCAGCAGCATTGGCGCCGGAGCGCAGGCGATGGGCAAGACAGGCGGGGCGACCGGCACCGACAGTTCGACCGACGTGAGCACCGGCAGCAGTGGTTCGTCCAGCTCGCGCACGCTGACGCCCATGCCCAGCGCATCGCGCACGAACAGGTCGGTGTCGATCAGCAGGTCCGCCGACGCCCGGTAGGCCGCCGACGGGAAGCCCACCGCCAGCACCGTCGTGCGCCGGTCCCAGCGCCGCAGCTTGCGCAGCACGGGGGTGAAGTCCGCATCCGCCGAGAAGACGATGAACTCGTCGTAATGCACCTGGTGCTGCAGCAGATCGACCATGTCGAGCACCATGTGGATGTCGGTGCTGGTCTTGCCCTCGCTGGTCATGGCGGGGCAATCGACGATCTCGAAGCCGCCGTGGTTGAACGAGGGCCGGAACCGCTGGTAGACCTGCGGATTGAGGTAGACACGCCGCACCAGCAAGCGGCGCTGCGCTTCTGCGGGCGCGCCGTCCGGCAGCGCCAGCTCCTTGATGAGCCACTGCACCCACTCCAGCGGCTGGCGGCCGAAACGCTCGGCGATCATCGGGTCCAGCTTGCGCAGGCCCGAATACACATTGTCGAAATCCACGAACAGGGCCGACTTCATCTTGTTGTCCAGTAACTGTTGTTCTGCATCATCTTGGGGAACCGGGGCTGAAGTGTAAGAAGTTCGCGCGGACTCACCCCACAGCCACAGCCGGAACCCCGCGGAACCGCAGCAGCGCGCGCACAAAGCCGTGGTCGCTGCGCGCGCGGTCGCGGCCCTCGTGGAGGTGGTCATTGAAGTACTCGACGCGGCGCACATCGCCGATGGCGAACTTGGCGTGGTGGACCAGTTCCTCGCTGACCCAGATCTGATCGAGCAGGTCGGGCCAGCCCTGAAAAATGTGCGAATACGCCATGTCGCGGCGCAGCGCCGGCTCGCTCTGCACGTCGTAGGCGTGGAACAGCGCGACATCGCGCGCCTTGCGGTCGTAGGCCACCGCCTGGGTCGCGGCGATGAGCTGGCTGGTGACCGACTGCGGGCCATCGTTCATGTCGCCCAGCAGGATCAGCGGGTCGTGCGTGTGGCGGATCAGGTCGGTCACCAGCCCGCGCAGCGCCGCACATTCCGCCCCGCGCATGATCAGCGAGCGCAGTGACGCCCGGGCGACGACCCGCGGATCATCGCGGTCCTCCAGCGCCACACCGGCCGCGTCCTGCAGGAACTTGGGGCGCTTGGACTTCAGGTGCGTGACAAGGACGTGCAGCAACTGGCCACGCTTGGTGCGCAGCGCGGCGTGCAGCACCGGGCGCTCGAAGCGGGTGTGCAGCCCGATCTCGGGCACGGTGACGGCCTCGCCGGGCGCGAAGTCCGCGATGCTGCGCACCGATTCGACCGCCAGCCGCGTCACCAGCCCGACACGGGGCGTGCCCTCGGCGCCGTTTTCTGCGCCTGGCACGAGCACTTGCGGCGGGCGCAGACCGCTGCGGGCGACCGCCGCCTTGAGAGCATCCTCGTCCCACACCTCCTGCACGCCGATCACGTCCGCGTTCAGGCGCCGGAACATGCCGCCCAGCCAGTCGAGCTTGCGTTCGTGCTCGCCGGCCCCATAGGGCTCCTGGTTCGGATAGAACACCCGTGCAGGCAGGGCCAGATTGAACAGGTTGCAGCTCGCGACCACCAGGGTCGCCCAGTCGGGAGGCAGGGTTTCGTTCATGCCCCGAGTCTGCCGCAAGCGCGGTGCCAAGTCCGCGCGACTTGGCGTTCGTCAGCCACTTGTAGCGCAGGCGGAGTACCGTTTGCGCTCGCAATCGAACCCCGATCCACCTCTGGAGGAAGACACCATGACCCGTGAAGTATTTGTCGTCAGCGCAGCCCGTTCGGCCATCGGTACCTACGGCGGCACGCTCAAGGACACGCCACTGGTCGATCTGGCCACCACGGTCGTCAAGGCCGCGCTGGAGCGCAGCGGCGTGCCGGCCGACGCCGTCGGCCACCTGGCGATGGGCACGGTCGTCACCACCGAGCCGCGCGACTGCTACCTGAGCCGCGTGGCCGCCGTGAACGCCGGCTGCTCGCAGGAAACGCCCGCCTTCAACGTGAATCGCCTGTGCGGTTCGGGGCTGCAGGCCATCATCTCGTCGGCGCAGGCGATCCTGCTCGGCGACTGCGAAGTGGCGATCGGCGCGGGTGCCGAGAACATGAGCCGCGGCGCCTACCTGCTGCCGACCAACCGCTGGGGCGCGCGCATGGGCGACACGCAGGTGATCGACCTGATGCTCGGCGCACTGCACGACCCGTTCAACAAGATCCACATGGGCCTGACGGCCGAGAACGTGGCCGACAAGTACGGCATCACGCGCGAGATGATGGACGCGCTGACGGTCGAGAGCCATCGCCGCGCCGCGCAGGCGATCGCCGAAGGCCGTTTCTCCAGCCAGATCGTGCCGATCGAGATCAAGACCCGCAAGGGCGTGGTCCAGTTCGTCATCGACGAGCACGTGAAGGCCGACACCACGATGGAAAGCCTGGCCAAGATGCGCCCGGCGTTCAAGAAGGACGGCATGGTCACGGCCGGCAACGCCTCGGGCATCAACGACGGCGCTGGCGCGGTCGTGCTGGCCAGCGGCGAGGCGGTCAGGGCCCACAACCTGAAACCGATCGCCCGCCTGGTCACCTACGCGCACGCTGGCGTGGATCCCAACATCATGGGCATCGGCCCGGTGCCGGCGACCCGCATCGCGCTGCAGCGCGCCGGCCTGTCGATCGGCGACATGGACGTGATCGAAGCCAACGAAGCCTTCGCCGCGCAAGCCTGCGCCGTGTCGAAGGAACTCGACCTCGACCCGGCCAAGGTCAACCCGAACGGCTCGGGCATCTCGCTGGGCCACCCGGTGGGCGCGCGCATCAACGGCCGCTACGCGCTGGCGACGATGTGCATTGGCGGCGGTCAGGGGATTGCTGCCATTTTCGAGCGCACCTGAATCGAAAAAAACCGGGAGGAAGCAGGCGCTTTATTTACAATATTTGTCATTAAACGCATATGCGGGGAAATGACATGGCCAGCCGACCCACCGGACCGATCCAGACCCAGCCGCAGACCCTGGGCGCACCCGCGCCCTTGGCTGTCCTTCCGGTGCAGGCCGTCGCGGCGCTGCCGACCCTGCGGATCGCGGCCAGCGCGGCCAGCAAGACCGAGGGCAATTCGGGCACCAAGCTCTTCACGTTCACCGTCACGCGCAGCTCCGGTGTCGGCACGTCCTCGGCGAACTGGTCGGTCGTCCACGGCACCACCGACGCGGCGGACTTCAGCGGCCTGACCAGCGGCACCGTCAGCTTTGCCAGCGGCGAAGTCTCCAAGACCATCACGGTCAGCGTCGTGGGTGACACCATCGCCGAAGCCAGCGAAACATTCTCGGTGCTGCTCTCCGCACCGAGCAATGCCACGCTCACCACGGCCTCGGCGACCTCGACCATCACCAACGACGATCTGCCGCGTCTGCACATCGTCGCCAATACCCCCAACGTGGACGAAGGAACGTCCGCCGGTGGCACCACGCCGGTCACGTTCACCGTCACGCGGGACGTTGGCATCGGCACCTCCACCGTGGGCTGGGCCGTCGTGAACCGCGGCACCAGCGCGTCGGACTTCTCCGGCACCACCGCCGGCAGCCTGAGCTTCGCGGCAGGCGAAACCACCAGGACGATCACGGTCAATGTCACCGCCGATGCGCTGGTCGAAGCCAACGAATCCTTTGATGTCGTGCTGTCCAGCCCGTCCGGGGCCACGATCACCACTGCGAGGGCCAGCGCCACGGTCATCAACGATGACACCCACGCGCTGAGCATCTCGGCGCTGACCCCCAGCAAGAACGAAGGCAATGGCGCGGCGACAGCGTTCAGCTTTGCCGTCACGCGCAGCGTCGGCATTGGCATCTCGACAGTCGGCTGGTCGGTCGTCCACGGCACCACCAACGCCACCGACTTCTCTGGCGCCACCAGCGGCAGCGTGACCTTTGCCAGCGGCCAGACCAGCAAGGTCATCACCGTCTACGCACTGGGAGACACCGTTTTCGAGGACAACGAGGCGTTCTCGGTCCAGCTCGCCAGCCCGGTCAACGCCAGCATCGTGAACGGCAGCGCCGGCGCAACGATCGTCAATGACGATGCCACCCCGACCCCGGTCCTCAGCATCGCCGCCACCGATGCCAGCAAGGCCGAAGGCAGCACAGGCGCCACCGCCACCGCCTTCACCTTCACCGTCACGCGGACCAACGGTGTCGGTGCCTCGACGGCCAACTGGTCGGTCATCCACGGCACCACCAACGCTGCGGACTTCACCGGCAGCACCACCGGCACAGTCAGCTTCGCCGCAGGCGAGACCAGCAAGCTCGTCACCGTCAATGTCGTCGGCGACACCACCGTCGAGGCCGCCGAGACCTTTTCCGTCCAGCTCTCCAGCCCGGCGGGGGCCACGCTCGGCATCGGCACCGCCAGTGCCACTTCGACCATCCTCAACGACGATCTGGCCAGCATCACCCTGACCAGCGGCACCCAGTCCGCCTACGAAGGCAATTCGGGCACGACGCCGTTCTCCTACACCCTCACACGCGACTCCGGCATCGGCACCTCCAGCGTCAGCTACTTTGCCGGCAACGACCTGGTGGATGCCAATGACTTCTCGGGCGTGACCGCCAGCCGGGTCACGTTTGGCGAAGGCGAGACCAGCAAGGTCATCACCATCAACGTCGCGGGAGACACCACGGTCGAAGTGGATGAACGTTTCATGTTCCTGCTGACCGATCCATCGAATGTCACGCTCAATCCGGAGTTCAACGGGATCGTGAATTCGCGGGGCGGCTACTTCGCAGCCGATGGTTCGATGGTCTACACGTCCATCGGCATGGTCAGCACGATCCTCAATGACGACCTGCCGACACTGGGCATCACCGCCAGTCAAGCCAGCCAGAACGAAGGCAGCAGCGGCACCACGGCGTTCACCTTCACCGTCACGCGCAATTCCGGCCTCGGCACCTCCTCTGCCGCCTGGGCCATCGCGCACGGCACCACCAGCGCCGCCGATTTCAGCGGCGCCACCAGCGGCACGGTCAGCTTCGCCAGCGGCGAGACCAGCAAGACGATCACCGTCAACGTCGTCGGTGACACCACCGTCGAGACGGCAGAGACCTTCTCCGTCCAGCTCTCCAGCCCGACGGGCGCCACGCTCGGCGCCACCAGCGCCACCTCGACGATCCTCAACGACGATCTGGCCAGCGTCACCCTGACCAGCGGCACGCCCTCCGCCTACGAAGGCAATGCAGGCACGACACCGTTCTCCTACACCGTCACCCGCGACTCCGGCATCGGTACCGCCAGCGTCAACTACTCCATCAGTGGCGGCACGGCGCAACCCGATGACTTCTCGGGATCGACTACGGGTCAGGTCGTTTTTGGTGAAGGAGAAACCAGCAAGCTCGTCACCCTCAACGTGGCAGGAGACACGGTGGTCGAGGCCGACGAGAGCTTTGCCTTCGTGCTGACCAACCCCTCCAACCTCACCCTCAACCCCGAATTCAACGGCACCATGAACACCCGGAGCGGCTACTTCGCCCCGGATGGATCGGTGGTCTATACCACCATTGGCATGTCCAGCCAGATCCTCAATGACGACACCGCGGTCGTCGTGCCCACCGTGGACATTTCAGCCACCAGCGCCAGCAAGGCCGAAGGCAACAGCGGCACCACGGCCTTCACGTTCACCGTCACGCGCAGCAGCGGTACCGGTACGTCCAGCGTGGCCTACCAAGTCAACACGCCCATGGCCACCGCCGACGATTTCGCCGGCAGCACGTCCGGCACCGTCAGCTTTGCCGCGGGTGAAACCTCCAAGACGATCGCTGTCAACGTGGTCGGTGACACCTTGGTCGAAGGCGACGAGACGTTTTATGTCCAGCTCTTCAGCCCGGTCAACGCGACCCTCGGCAACGCCACGGCCAGCAGCACCATCCTCAACGACGACATGGCCGTCACCCCGACACTGAGCATCACGACGGCCGACACCAGCAAGGCCGAGGGCAACGCAGGCTCGACGCCGTTCACCTTCACGGTCACCCGCAGCGCCGGCACCGGCACCTCCTCGGTGAACTGGATGCTCGCCGGCGGGGGCACCAATGCCACCGACTTCGCTGCCGGCACCCCGTTCGGCGTCAACTCGACCCTCACCTTCGCGGCCGGCGAGACCAGCAAGACCATCACCCTCAACGTCGCGGGCGACACCACGCAGGAAAGCGACGAGACCTTCTCCGTCCAGCTCTCCAGCCCCACCAACGCGCTGCTCGGCACCAGCACGGCCACCGCCACCATCCTCGACGACGACACCCCGGTGATCAGCATCGCCGCGACCGATGCCGACAAGCTCGAAGGCACCGGCACGAACCCGGTGATGACGTTCACGATCAGCCGAAGCCTGGGCACGGGCACCTCGTCCGTCGCCTACACCGTCGTCGCGGGCACGGCCACCGCCGGCTCGGACTACTACGGCACCACGAGCAACTACGTCACCTTCGCCAGCGGGGAGACCAGCAAGACCATCACCGTCAACATCAGCGGGGATTCGGCCATCGAGCCGGACGAGACCTTCCAGGTGGTGCTGTCGAGCCCGTCAGGGGGCCGCATCGGCGTCGGCACCGCCACCGCCACCATCCGCAACGACGACCGCGCCGGCATCGACGGCAGCGCAGCCCTGGTCACCAACATCGTCGTGCCCACCGCCGTCGATGACAGCATCGAGAACCTTGTCGAAACCACCAAGTGGGGTGGCGCGATCGGCACCGGCGCCCAGTTGACCTACAGCTTCTCGACCGCCAGCTCGGTGTTCACCTACGCCAGCGGCAGCGAAGTGCCCTTCACCAACCTGAACGCTGCCCAGAAAATCGCAGCCGTGATGGCCATGAACGCCATCACGGCGATCTGTGGCGTCACCTTCACCGAGGTGCCCGACACGGCAACCTCGGCCGGCGACATCCGCTGGACGCAATCGATCAACAGCGCCCTCAGCACCGCCCATGCCTACTACCCGTCCAGTTGGGCGGGGGGTGGCGATGTCTGGATCGGGCCCGATGCGTCCTACACCAACCCCGTGGTGGGCGGTTACAGCTACCACACCTTCATCCACGAACTCGGCCACTCGATGGGCCTGAACCACCCGCACCAGGGCAGTCCAGCGCCGGAGCTGAACGAGGACCAGCTCAAGTACAGCGTCATGAGCTACCGGGACAACCCCGCCGCCTCGACCAGCAGTGGCTACTCCAGCAACTACTACCCCACGGACTACATGCTCAACGACGTGCTGGCGCTGCAGTACCTGTACGGCGTCAACACCACCTCGAACCAGGGCGACACGGTCTACCAGTGGGATGCGGCCAGCAAGGTCTATGACTGCATCTGGGATGTGGGCGGCAACGACACCATCGACGCCAGCAACCAGGCCGTGGCGTGTACGGTCAACCTCAACGGTGGCACCTGGTCCACCATCGGCGCGACCTATTACAACGGTGCAGGTCAGGTCAACAACAGCCTGAGCATCGCCTATGAAGTCACGGGCATCGCCGGGGTGTCGAACGTGATCGAGAACGCCATCGGCAGCGCCCAGGCGGACACGCTGATCGGCAATTCGGTGGCCAACCGGCTCACCGGCGGCAACGGAGCGGACACGCTGACAGGGGGTGGCGGCGCCGACGTGTTCTTCTTTGCTTCGACCGCCCAGGGCGGCGACACCCTCACCGACTTCGCCAGCGGCACCGACAGGATCGAGGTCTACAGCACGAACTTCGCCAACCTCGCCGTGGGCACGCTGGCGGCCAGCCGCTTCGTGTCGGGCGCGGCACCAGTGGCCCTGGATGGCAATGCCGTGTTCCTCTACAACAGCAGCAACGGCCAGTTGAGCTTCGACAGCAACGGCAGCGCGGCGGGCGGAACCACCCTGATCGCGCTGTTGAGCGGTGGGGCCAGCCTCAACGCTGGCGACATCCGCATCGTGGCAACCTCCGCCTGAGGCACTCCGCCGAGGCGGCGGTCGTGGAGGATCAGTGGTGCTTCGCGCCGCTGGCAATTTCCTGGGCATGCAGCGCGGCAGCGCGCAGATCGGCCGCATAGGAAGGCTGGGTTGCCTCGTAGCTGTTGGCCCATTCGATCAGCTCTTCAGGGGTGCGCGGCTCGTAGGGCTTGCCGGCGTCGGCGATGCGGGCCGACAGGCTGTGCAGGGCGTTGGCCATGGCATCGACAAGGAACACCGCGAACGAACGGGCGGCGGGGGTACGAACAGAGGGAACAAAGACCATCGACATTTCAGACTCCTTAGGGTTAACCCTTGGTAAAACGAAGTATCGGGTAAACCCTAGATATGCTGTTAGCTCGTTTTGTGAATCAGTGATATACGATTCATGAATGAATTTCCGCACCCTCGACCTCAACCTGCTGCGTGTGTTCGACACCGTGATGGCCGAGCGCAACCTCACCCGCGCCGCCGACCGGCTGGCGATGACGCAGCCGGCAGTGAGCAACGCGCTGCGGCGCCTCAAGGAAACGGTGGGCGAAACGCTGTTCACCCGCGCGGCCTTCGGCGTGGTGCCAACTGCACGGGCGGACGCCCTCTGGCCCGAGGTGCGCACCGCGCTGGCGCAACTGCGCCATGTCTTCGAGCCGACCGACTACGACCCCATCCACCAGCCGCGCACCTTCGCGCTGGCGATGGCGGACGCAGCCTCGGCGCTGCTGCTGCCGCCACTGGTGCAGCGGCTGCAGGCACAGCGTGCGCTGGCGGACCTGCGCGTGCTGCCGCTCGTCACCCGTGACCCGACGCCGCTGCTCGACCGCGGCGAGGCCGATCTGGCGATCGGGCATTTTCCGGAGCTGGTGTCACGCCAGGTCACGCTCGGCGCCAACGCCCCGCTGCGCCACCAACGGCTCGACGAGAGCGAACACGTCTGCGTGATGCGTCGCGGGCATCCGCTGGAGACGCCCGAGCTGACGCTGGAGGCTTACTGCGCAGCGGATCACCTGCTGGTGAGCTTTTCCGGACGGGCACACGGGCAGGTGGACGAGGCGCTGGCCGGGCTGGGGTTGCAACGCCGGGTGGTGCTGGCGGTGAACCAGTACTTCACCGCTGGCCGGGTCGTGGCGCAGACGGACCTGCTCACCGTGATGCCGCGCGCCTTCCTGGCCGTCACCGGCGCGGCGGGAAACCTGGTGTGCCGACCGCTGCCGGTGAAGCTGCCCCCCCTGCAGTTGCAGATGGTCTGGCACCGGCGGCACGACATCGATCCGGCGCAGCGGTGGTTGCACCAGCAAGTGATCGAGGCTGGCCTCGGAACGAGTGCATCTCCGCCTTGAACCTGCATTTATGCTATCGGTCCTTCCCTTGGACCTCCCCCGGATCACCCCTGGACCACACCGTTGGCTGCCGAACCGCTCCCTTCCGACACCCCGCCCCTCGCCACCGGCCTGCACTGCCTGGTCGCCGTGGCCCGGCACCACCGCCTGTCCACCTCCGAGGAGCAGATCCGCCGCTCGCACCTCGACGGCGTGAGCGCGCAGACGCCTGCGCCCGAGCAACTCCTGTCCGCCGCCGCCTCGCTGGGCTTGAAGGCCCGCCGCACACGCATCGGCTGGGCCGACCTCGACACGCTGCAGGACACGCTGCCGATGATCGCGGTGCTGTCGAACGGGCACTTCGTCTTGGTCGTGGCGCGCAAGGAGACCACCACCGGCCCGGCAGTCGCCGTGCTCGACCCGCTCGCAGAGCCGCCCAACGCCATCTTCCTGCTGGACAAGGAGCGCTTCGAGGCCGCCTGGTCCGGTGACGTGATCCTGGTGAAGCGCGCATACGCCCTCAGCGACGAGAGCCAGCCCTTCGGCCTGCGCTGGTTCATCCCCGAGCTGCTGCGCCAGCGCCACCTCCTGCGCGACGTGGCCGTGAGCGCGCTGGTGCTGCACGTGCTGGCGCTCGCCATGCCGATCTTCACGCAGCTCGTGGTGGACAAGGTCATCGTCCACCGCGGCTACTCGACGCTGTACGTGATGACGGCCGGCATCGTGCTGGCGCTGCTGTTCGAGGCGGTCTTCTCGTACCTGCGCCAGAGCCACCTGCTGCACGCGACCAACCGCATCGACATGCAGCTCGCGCGCAAGACCTTCGCGCACCTGCTGAAGCTGCCCATCACCTTCTTCGACACCGGCACCGCGGGCGTCATCACCCGCCACATGCAGCAGGGCGAGAAGATCCGCCAGTTCCTGACCGGGCGCATGTTCTTCACGCTGCTGGACGCGAGCGTGCTGGTGGTGTTCCTGCCGATGCTGTTCTTCTACTCGCCCAGGCTCACCGGCATCGTCGTGGTGTTCTCGTTGGCGATCGGGGCGGTGGTGTTCGCACTGATCCCGGCGTTCCGGGCGCGGCTGCAGGCGCTTTACACCGCCGACGGCGACCGGCAGGCCATGCTGGTCGAGACCATCCAGGGCATGCGCACCGTCAAGGCCATGGCGATCGAGCCGCAGCGCCGACGCGAGTGGGAGGAACGCTCGGCCCGCACCATCGGCCTGCACTTCAAGGTCGGCCGCATCTCGATGACCGCGCAGGCGGTGATGGGCTTCCTGGAGAAGCTGATGCCGGTGGCGGTGATCGCCGTCGGCGCGCACGCGGTGTTCGACCAGACGATGACGGTGGGCGCGCTGATCGCGTTCCAGATGCTGTCGGGGCGGGTGGTCTCACCGCTGGTGCAGATCGTCTCGCTGGTCCACGAGTACCAGGAGACGGCGCTGTCGGTGAAGATGCTCGGCGAGATCATGAACCGGCCCGCCGAGGGCATGCGCGCCTCGGGCGGACTGGAGCCGGTGCTCGCCGGCAAGATCGAGTTCGACGGCGTGACCTTCCGCTACGCGCCGAACGCGCCGCCCTCGCTCGACCGGCTGACCTTCACGCTGCCCGCGGGCAAGGTGGTCGGCGTGGTCGGACGCAGCGGCTCGGGCAAGACGACGCTGACCCGGCTGATCCAGGGCCTGTACCCGGTGCAGGAGGGCGTGATCCGTTTCGACGGCGTGGACAGCCGCGAGATCGACCTCGCCCACCTGCGCCGCAGCATCGGCGTGGTGCTGCAGGAGAACTTCCTGTTCCGCGGCTCGGTGCGCGACAACATCGCCGTCGCCAAGCCCGGCGCGGCGCTGGAAGAAATCGTCGAAGCTGCCCGCATCGCTGGCGCCGACGAGTTCATCGAGCGCCTGCCACAGGGCTACGACACGCTGCTGGAGGAAAACGCCACCAACCTCTCCGGCGGCCAGCGCCAGCGGCTGGCGATCGCGCGGGCCATGCTGCTGCAGCCGCGCATCCTGATCCTCGACGAGGCCGCCAGCGCGCTCGACCCCGAGTCCGAGGCCATCTTCCTCGGCAACCTCGGCCGCATCGCCGCCGGCCGCACGGTGATCATCGTCTCGCACCGCCTGTCCTCGCTGGTGCGGGCCGACGCGATCATGGTGCTCAACCGCGGGCTGATCGTGGATGCGGGCCGCCACGAGGAGCTGGTCAAACGCTGCGAGATCTACCAGTTGCTGTGGCGCCAGCAGATGCAGAGCCTGTGACATGACAACCAACCCACCCACCACGGCCCTTCCCGTCGCCAACGCCGCCCAGGTCGATCGGCTCCTGCGCGACTTCGTGCCTGAAGCACGCGCCATCGAGTTGCAGGAACCACCCGCCAGCGGACGCTGGACCCTCTACGCGCTGCTCGCGCTCCTCGCCAGCGCCATCGTCTGGGCCAGCGTGTCGCAGATCGACCGCCTCGTCACCGGCACCGGCCGGCTGGTCACGCCGATCGCTAACCTGACCGTGCGCCCGCTCGAAGGCGGCGTGCTGCGCAGCCTGAACGTGCGGGTCGGGCAGGTCGTGCGCAAGGGCGAGGTGCTGGCCACGCTCGACCAGACCTTCGCCGGCTCGGACGCCCGCCAGCTCGACTCGCGCCGCGAGACGCTCACGCTGCAGTCGCAGCGCCTGCAGCGCGAAGTCGATGGCACGCACACCCCGACACCGGGCGCACGCAGCACCGCCTCGGACACCGGTCAGCGCGCCCTGCAATCGCAGTTGCTGACCGAGCGGCAGGGCACCTTTGCCGCGCGGATGCGCCAGTTCGACGAAGGCACCGCCCGCCTGAAGGCCACCCTGGAGACCAACCGCCAGGACCAGGCCGCGCTGGCGAAGCGGGTCACCGCGCTGGAGGAGCTGGAGCGCATGCAGTCCGACCTCGAAGCCAGCCAGTACGTCTCGCGCGCACAGCGGCTGGAGATCCAGGACAAGCGGCTCGGTGTGCAGCGCGACCGCACGCAGGCCATCAACCGCGAGCAGGAGATCCTGCGCGAGATCGCCGCCGTCGAGGCCGAGCGCACCACCTTCGGCAAGGCGTGGCGCCAGGAGGCGATGGAGAAGCTCTCCACCACCGTGCAGGAGCGCGACGAGGTCACCGAGCAGGCCAACAAGGCGCGGCTGCGCTCGTCGCTGGTCACGCTGGTGGCGCAGAAGGACGCGGTGGTGCTGGAAATCGGCAAGGTCGCGGTCGGCGCCGTGGTGCGCGAGTCCGAGCCGTTGCTGACGCTGGTGCCGATCGGGCAGACGCTGGAGGCCGAAGTCGAGGTCCGCCCCGAGGACATCGCCGAGATCCGCGCCGGTGACATGGCGCGCCTGAAGATCGACGCCTACCCTTTCCAGAAACACGGCACCGCCACCGGCCGCGTCACCAGCATCAGCGCCGACGCCTTCAGCCGCCCGGGTCCGCTGGGCGGCACCGACTACTACTACCTCGCCCGCGTCGCGCTGGTGGACACCCGACTGGATGGATTGCAGGAGCCACCTCGGCTGCTGCCCGGCATGACGATGAGCGGCGAGGTCATCACCGGGCAGCGCCGGGTGATCTCGTACTTCCTGTACCCGATCCTGCGCACGCTCGACGAGTCGTTCCGGGAACGCTGAGGCGGCCACCATGCGCGTCATCGCCATCCACGCCGACGCACCACCCAAACCGGCCTGGGGCGCCCCCTGCAACGGCTGCGGTGTGTGCTGTCTGAGCGTGCCCTGCCCGATCGGCATGCTGCTGAGCGGAAGGCGCACCGGCACCTGCACCGCACTGGTGTGGGACGACACGCAGGCACGCTACCTCTGCGGCGTGCTGGTCGGGCGGCGCGAGGTGCTGCCGGCTGGCTGGCGGCCGCTGGGCGGCTTGCTGCAACGCGGCGCGCGGCGGATGATCGCCGCTGGTGTCGGCTGCGACTGCGACATCGAACTGGAAGACGACGCCCCATGACCCCTATCCCTCTGCTCCCCTGCATCGCCACCGCGGCCTTCACCCTGGCTTGTTCGGCTTCGTTCGCCCAGGCCACCCAGAACGACGATTTCTCCCGCTGCCTGAGCGACCTGAAACCCGCCGCGCTGGCCGCGGGTGTGCGTGGCGACACCTTCGAGCGCCACACCCAGGGGCTGGTGGCCGACCTGACGGTGATCGACAAGCTCAACGTCCAGCCCGAGTTCAAGACACCGATCTGGGACTACCTCGCCGGGCTGGTGGACGACGAGCGGGTCGAACAAGGCCGCGCCCTGCTGACCCGGCACGCCGCCGTGCTCGCGCAGGTCCAGCAGCGTTACAGCGTCGATCCAGCCACCGTGGTGGCGGTGTGGGGCGTGGAGAGCAACTTCGGGCAGACCTTCGGCAAGTACCCGCTGGTGCAGGCGCTGGGCACGCTGTCGTGCCTCGGGCGGCGGCAGGCGTATTTCCGCGGCGAGCTGTTCGCCACGCTGCGCATCCTGCAGGCCGGCCACATTGCGCCGGAGCGGCTGGTCGGCTCGTGGGCCGGCGCCTTCGGGCACACGCAGTTCATGCCGAGCACCTTCGAGCGGCTGGCGGTGGATTTCGACGGCGATGGCCGCCGCGACCTGATGGACAGCGTGCCGGACGCGCTGGCCTCGACCGCCAATTTCCTGGCCAAGGCGGGCTGGCAGGGCGACCGGGTGTGGGGCTGGGAGGTGCGGCTGCCGGCGGGGTTTTCCATCGCCGGACAGGGCCGCAAGAACCGGCAGCCGCTGACCGCATGGGCATCGGCCGGACTGCGGCTGGCCGACGGCAGCGCGCTGCCGGCAGGGTCAGAAGCCGCGGGCCTGATGACCCCGGCCGGCGCCACCGGACCGGCCTTCCTCGTGGCCCGCAACTTCGATGCGCTCTACAGCTACAACGCCGCCGAGAGCTACGGCCTGGCGATCGCGCATCTGGCGGACCGGCTGCGCGGCGGTGGGCCGTTCGTGACCCCGTGGCCGACGGACGACGCCGGCCTGTCGCGCGCCGAGCGCCGCGAGGTGCAGACGCTGCTGTCGGCGCGCGGGCACGACATCGGCGAGGTGGACGGCATGCTCGGCGACCGCAGCAAAGCCGCAGTGCGCGCCGAGCAGAGCCGTCTCGGGCAGGAGGTCAATGGGCGGGCCGGTCAACGCCTGCTGAAGGCGCTGCGGGCCGCTGCCGCCCTCCCGCCCGTGGTCACGCCTTCTTCTTCGAGCGGTCCGGCACCACGGTCGTGACGGTCGGCCGCACCGGGTCCAGGGACATCGGCTTGGGCGGCGACGTGTCCTTCTTCTGTTTCTTGACTTCCTTGCTGCTGCGCTGGCCTTTGGGCATGGTGATCTCCGATGGATACAGGGTGGGGTTCATGAACCGGCGACATGCCGGTCACAGGGATATCCTACGCTGCCATGCCATTCGAAGCACTCACCTCCGCGCTCCATGAAGCCCGCCTGCTCGGCGCCAACCGCCCGTGGACAACCCCCACGCCCGCCACACAGGCCGAAGCCGAGCGCCTGCTCGCGCTGCTGGCCACCGAGCCGGCGTGGCCGTCTGCCGAGATCGAGGTCCAGCCTGACGGCGCCATCCACTTCGACTGGGACGCGGGCAAGCGCGGCTGGGTCACGTTGTCGGTGGACGGCCACGCCCTGCTGACGCACAGCGCAGTCATCGACGGCGACGAATACACGCTGGCCGAACCCTGGGACACCACCACAGGTGCCCTCACCGACTGGGCGGCCGAGGTACTGCGCCGCTTGTGGCGCAAAATCGGCCCATGAAACCACCCAAACGACTGCAATCGCTGATCGAGGAAGGGCTCATCGACACGGTCGTGCGCCAGTTGATGAGCGGCAAGGAAGCCACGGTCTACGTCGTGCGCAGCGGCGAGGACACGCGCTGCGCCAAGGTCTACAAGGAAGCGACCAACCGCAGCTTCCGGCAGGCCGTGGACTACACCGAGAACCGCAAGGTCAAGAACACCCGCCAGGCGCGCGCCATGGCCAAGGGCACCCGCTTCGGCCGCGAGGCGACGGAGGCCGCGTGGCAGAGCGCCGAGGTCGATGCGCTCTACCGACTGGCCGCTGCAGGCGTGCGCGTACCGCAGCCGCACCTGTTCCTGGACGGCGTGCTGCTGATGGAACTGGTGACGGACGAACACGGCGACGCCGCCCCGCGCCTCAACGATGTCGAGTTCACGCCCGCAGACGCTCGCCGCCACCACGCCACGCTGATCGCCGAGGTGGTGCGCATGCTGTGCGGCGCAGGCGTGGTCCACGGTGATCTGTCGGAGTTCAACATCCTGCTCGGCGCGGATGGGCCGGTGATCATCGACCTGCCGCAGGCGGTGGACGCCGCGGGCAACAACCACGCCAAGCGCATGCTGCTGCGCGACGTGGAGAACCTGCGCAACTTCTTTGGCCGCTTCGCGCCGGAGCTGCTGCGCAGCGACTACGGGCACGAGCTGTGGGCGCTGTACGAGCGCGGCCTGCTGCACACCGAGACGCCGCTGACGGGGCGCTTTGTCCACAAGCATGGCCCGGTGGACCTGGGCAGCGTCGTGCGCGAGATCGACGATGCACGGGACGAGGACGCTGCCCGGCGCCTGCGCATGTCAGGTCATTGAAGCACCGATGTCAACCTGTGCGCCCATGCTGCGTTAGAGGTGACATGCACGTATTTCCGTGCAGTTCCTCGGAGTTCACAGTGAAAAAAGCGTTGTTCATGCTCGTGGCAGGCAGTGTTCTGGCTGGTTCCGTCTTTGCGCAAGCCGCTGCACCTGCAGCCACCGCCGTGACCAAGGCCGCTGCCGCACTGCCGGCCGCCGCATCGGCGGTCAAGTCGGTTACCGCTGATGTGAAGGCCGTGGTCGCGCCCCCGGCTGCATCGACCGCCGCTCCGGCTGCTGCACCGGCACCCGCTGCACCCGCAAAGACTGCTGCCGCGCAACCCGCTGTCGGTGGTGGCATGGGCAAGGTCTGGGTCAATGGCAAGGTCTACCACTGCGAAGGCACGAAGTACTACGGCAAGACCAAGGCCGGCGCCTACATGACCGAAGCCGAAGCCAAGGCCAAGGGCGCGCACGTCGTCAAGGGACAGGTCTGTAAGTAACTGGCCCGGCGAACACCGGCCGCAAGGTCCGCAAGAGGCGATGGCGCGCAGCCATCGCCTATTTTTTTGCTTGTGGGTCCACTGCTGCCGCCGCGCGCAGCTTGTCCTTCTTGCTCATGCGGTGGCCCTTGATGCCACCCGCCGCCTGGTCGGGCGTGGCCGTCTCGACCTGCTCGTAGCCGGGAATCTGCTCCCGCGGAACGCGCCGCCCCTGGCGCTTCTCGATCAGCCGGAAATGCGACTCGGTCGCGGCGGTGATGAAGCTCACCGCCGTGCCCGGCTCGCCCGCGCGGCCGGTGCGGCCGACGCGGTGGGTGTAATCGTCGGCCGAGCGCGGCAGGTCGAAGTTGACCACCGCCGGCAAGCGCGGGATGTCGATGCCGCGGGCGGCCAGGTCCGTCACCACCAGCACCTGCACCTGACCGGCGCGGAAGGCGTTCAGCACCTCGGCGCGTGTGCCCTGGCTGAGTTCGCCGTGCAGCGCCGCGGCGTGCAGCCCTTCGCGGCCGAGCTTGTGCGCGAGCAGTTCGGTCGCGTAGCGGGTCGCCACGAACACCAGCACGCGGTCCCAGCTGCCCTCCTTGATCAGGTAACGCAGCACGCCCGTGCGCCGGCCGGCATCCAGCGCAATCGCGCGCTCGATGATGTCCGGGTGGACTTCGTCGCCACCGTCCTCGGCCATCGCCGCGCTGATGTCGATGCGCGTCGGCTCGTGCAACAGCCCGTCGGCCAGCGCCTGCACCGCCTCGGGGAAGGTCGCCGAGAAGAACAGGTTCTGCCGCTTCGCCGGCAGCAGCGCCAGCACGCGGTTCAGCTCGTCCGCAAAACCCAGGTCCAGCAGCCGATCCGCCTCGTCGAGCACCAGCAGGCTGATCGCGTCCAGCCGCAATGCGTTGTGGTCCACCAGGTCGAGCAGCCGGCCGGGCGTGGCGACAACGATTTCCGTGCCACCGCGCAGGCCCATCATCTGCGGATTGATCGACACGCCG
>JBEEMX010000027.1:0-14397 GCA_041192465.1 Pseudomonadota bacterium
CGGCCCCGACCGACGGTCTGGCCCATCCGATGACCGTGCTGCCCCTGTGCGATGGCGCGTTCTGGCAGCGCAACCCGGACACCGGCATCGACTGGGCGCACATCGTCCACGCCGAGGAGACGCTCACCGTCCACCGTGCCGTGCCCCTGGCCGGCTCGGCCACCCTGGCCCACGCCATCACGGACATCCGGGACCGCGGCGCCGAGCGGGGGGCGTCGATGGTGGAGCGCCTGTCACTCGCGGCGCCCGACGGCCAGCCCCTGGCCGACATCGACGTCACCACGGTGCTGCGCCGCAATGGCGGCTTTGGCGGACCACCGCCAGACAAGGTGCTGCGCACCGAACTGCCGGACCGGGCGCCGGACGCCAGCATCGACATCGACACCCCCAGCGCGTCGGCCACCCGCCTGTGCATCTCCGGCGAGTTGACGGTCGCTTCCGGGGTCGCGATGGATCCGGGGCAATGCATGCTGCGTGGTCTGGCGGGCTTCGCCATCGCCGGACGCGCGGTCCTGACGCTGGCCTGCGGCAACCGTCCCGAGCGGCTGCGTCGCCTGCGCGTGCGTTACGGTGGACCGCTGCTGACCGACGAAACGCTGCGCGTCGATTTCTGGCACACCGCGCCTGGCAGTGGCGTCTTGCGCATGCGCTCGGTGCAGCGCGGCGCGGTGGTCCTGAGTATCGGAACCGCATCCTGGGACGTCTGAACCGTCTGATCGATTCAACCCGAGGCACAACGACGATGGCCACCAGCCTTCCGGAACTCACCGACTTCAATCGCTTCTTCTGGACCAGCGGCGCCGACGGCCGCCTGCGCATCCAGCGTTGCGCCGGGTGCGCGACCTGGGTCCATCCGCCCAGCGCCATCTGTCCGCACTGTCTGGGCCGAGAACTCGCGCCGCAGGTGGTCAGCGGACGGGCCACCGTGGAGGCGGTCACCGTCAACCACCAGGCCTGGACGCCCGACCTGCAGGTGCCTTACGCGATTGTCCGAGTCAGCCTCGACGAAGACCCGGGGGTCCGCCTGACTTCCCGCATGGCCGGCACCACGCCGGAGTCGGTCGCGGTGGCGATCGGCCAACGCGTCAAGGTCTGCTTCGTGTCGCTGGACGACGTTTATCTGCCCTGCTTCGAACTCGCCTGAGGAGTCATCCGACATGCATGACAGTGCCCAGGATCTGCTGAACGCCGTGCGCGAGCAGGCCAATCGCCTGCTGCGAGAGCAAGTGCAGGCCGAGACGATCGAATCCCTGCTGGACACCCCCGGTTCCTGGGACCAGTCCTTGTGGCAACGGGTGGCCGAGCAGGGCTGGGCGGCCGTGGCCCTGGACGAGGCCCATGGCGGCACCGACCTGGGCTGTGCCGGTCTGGCCGTGATGGCCGAGGAAATCGGCCGCGCCGGAGCGGCCCTGCCGCTGTGGCAGAACGCGCTGGCCGCGCTCGCGTTGCAAGACACCGGCACGGCGGGCGGCGAATACGCCCCTGGCCCCTTGCTCGACGACCTCGCCTGCGGCCGCGTGACCGCCTGCCTGGCCTGGCCCGGGCCGGCCGCAGGCGTGCTCGGTGGAACGGACGCCTTGTCCGAGGAGGCGGGTCGACTGACAGGGCATGTCCGCACGGTGGCCTTCGGTGCAACAGCGGACTGCGCCCTGGCCATCGCCCGGGACGAGGCGTTCCACGACAGTCTCTGGCTGGTGCCCTTGAGCACACCGCTGGTCACGCGCGAGGTGGTCACCACCATCGACAACGCACGTGGCCATGCCACCCTGCGCTTCTTCTCCGCCCCGGCGATCCGACTCGGCGGTGCCGCTGCCGTGGCCTTGCTGGTGGACCGCGCTGCAGCCATGACCGCTTTCGAGCAGGTCGGCAGCGCGCAGGCCGGGCTGGCGCGTTCGATCGACTTTGCACAGCAGCGCGAAGCCTTCGGTCAG
This sequence comes from Pseudomonadota bacterium, assembly GCA_041192465.1. GTDB lineage: Bacteria > Pseudomonadota > Gammaproteobacteria > Burkholderiales > Burkholderiaceae_C > Sphaerotilus. The sequence continues at coordinate 1,932 of JBEEMX010000027.1, forward strand.
CCGATCGCCCGCTTTCAGGCGATCAAGCACAAGCTGGTCGAGATCTACAGCGGCATCGAGATTGCCCGTGGCTGCGCGCTGACGGCGCTGGATCTGCTCGATGCACCCGACGCCACCGATGCCGCCGAGCGGCGACAGGCGGTGGCCGCGGCCCGCGTTGCCGCCAGCCAGGCCGACGAACTGGCCGCACGCGACAGCATCAACATCTTCGGCGCCCTGGGGGTGACGCGTGAGGCCGCGCCCCACCGGCACTACCGGCGCGCCCGATCGCTCGCGCTGGAGCTTGGCAGCACCGCCGCCTGGCGCGAAGCCCTGGTCGACACGTTCTTGAACCGCCAAGCCGGCCTGAAAGCCCCTCATGGACAGCAGTGACGCCCTGACCCAATACCGCCAGCAGGCAGCGGCCTGGCTGGCAGAACAGGCACCGCGCTTCAGCGGTGAGGCCCGCCGCGGGCTGACCTTCGAGCAGGATCTGGCACTGGCGCGCCAGTGGCAGGCACGCAAGGCGGCGCAGGGCTACGCCGGCATCACGCTGCCGACGGTCTACGGCGGCGCCGGCGGCACCGAGCTGCAGAAGCTCGCCTTCGCCGAAGAAGAGCTGCGCCATGACCTGCCGGGCATCTACTACAGCGTGAGTCTCAGCAACCCGCTGCCCATCTTCCTGCGCTACGCACCGGAGGCGATGCGCCGTGATCTGGCGCCGCGCGCACTGCGCGGCGAGCAGATCTGGTGTCAGATGTTCTCCGAGCCATCGGCCGGCTCCGACCTGGCCGCCCTGCGCACCCGTGCCGAGCGCGACGGTGACGGCTGGCGGCTGAATGGTCAGAAGCTGTGGACCAGCTGGGCACAGATCGCCGACTGGGGCGTCATCATCGTGCGCACCGACCCCAGTGCCCTGAAGCATGCCGGACTGAGCTACTTCTTCATCGACATGAAGTCGCCCGGCATCACCGTGCGGCCGATCCGGCGTCTGGGCGGCGAACACGATCTGAACGAAGTGTTCCTGGACAACGTGTTCGTCCCGGACACCCAGCGCCTGGGCGCGGTGGGGGCCGGGTTCCGGGTCGCGATCGAGACGCTGATGATCGAGCGCTACGCGGTCATGGACGAGTCGGGTTATGCCCCCTCGCTGGAAACCCTGGCCGACAAGGCGGCCGGCTTGACCTTGGCTGGCCGCCCTGCGCTGGACAATGCCGAGTTCCGCAACGCGCTGGCCCAGGCGCTGGTGGAGCGCCAGGGCCTGCGCAACATCCATCGGCGCGCACTCAGTGCCATGATGGCGGGCCAGGAACCGGGACCGGAAGGGTCTCTGCGCAAGCTGCTGCTCGGCCGCAGCCGGCAACGCCTGGCAGCGCTGGCCATGGACCTGCAAGGCCCCGAGGCGCTGGAACTGCCGGCCGACGCACGCCCTCCGAACCATTTCACTTCAGCCTGGCTCGACCCCAGCCTGCGCATCGCCGGCGGCACGGACGAGGTGCTGTTGAACACGCTGGCAGAGCGTGTGCTAGGCCTGCCGCAGGACCACCGACCGGACAAGGGCGTGCCCTTCAACCAGATCAGACCGGCGGTCGCACGATGAACCCCTCAGCCTCACCCTCGACCGCTGCCCTGGACAAGACCGTTCCGATGGCCCCTGGCATACGCCGATTGGGCCGGTTCCTGCGCTGGATGCCAGGCACGTCGGTCGCCGCCATGGACCTGGCCCAGATCGAGCGTGTCCAGTCCCTGCGCAAGCGCAACCCCGTCCTCTCCCTCCTTTTCGGCGATGTCCGGCCCGGCGTGCGCTTTGCGGACAGGACGCTGGCCGCCGAAGGCCGTGACATCACGGTGCGTGTGTACACGCCAGAGGCAGCCGCCACGGGGCCACGTCCCTTGGTGCTGGCGATGCACGGCGGCGGTTTTGTCCTCGGAAACCTCCTTGGCGAGGACTGGATGGCCAGCACCGTCTGCCGGGATCTGGACGCCATCGTGGTGTCCGTGGACTACCGACTGGCACCCCGCCATCCCTTTCCCGCCGCAGTGGAGGATTGCTACGCCGCCCTGTGCTGGGCAACCGCCCATGCCAGCGAACTGGGTGCCACGGCGGACAAGCTGGGGGTGATGGGCGAGAGTGCGGGTGGCAACCTCTCGGCCGTTCTCTGCCTGCTGGCCCGGGAACGGGGCGGCCCGGCCATCCACCACCAGACCTTGCTCTATCCGGGGCTCAATCCCACCGCCGACACCGAATCACGCCGCAGACACGCCCAGGCCTTGATCCTGACGGCGGCCGACAGCGCCGCGTTTCATCGCCATTACCTCGGAACCACCGGCAATCCGCTGGACTGGCGTGTCTCGCCCGCACTGGCGCCCGACCACCGGCAACTGCCCCCCGCGCTGATCATCGTGGCGGGTCACGACCTGCTGCACGACGACGGTGTGGCCTATGCCAGCCAGTTGCAGGCAGCGGGTGTACCGACGACGCTGCGGGAGTTTCCGGCCATGCCGCATGGCTTCCTGAACTTTCCCCGCTTCAGCCGCGATGCCGAACCTGCCATGGCGCTGGTGGTGCAGGCACAGCGGGCAGTGCTGCAGGCGCGCTGACCGCCCGGCAGTTTCAGGACGATTGCATGAAGCCGCGACCTGAAACGTGGTGATCGAATCAGGTCGGATGAAGACGTCACGGTCGAGCTGGTGCCCTGGCAGGACGTAGACCCCACGCTCACCCGAGCGCCACGAAGTACCGCTCGGCCCGCCGTGCCTCCTCCTCAGGCAGACCAGCCTGTTCGGCAAACACCGACCACTGCCGCACAGATTCGGCCACTTGGCGCAGCACCGCTTTGGGGTCTGGCACGAGGAAGCGATCCGCCACTGCCCGGCACGGTCCATCAGGAAGGAGTGGTTCTTGGTGTGGTCGTCGCAGTTGGCCGCCACCACGTTGAAGACCATGCGCCGGAACGCCTCGGCGCGCGTGGCGGGCCCGAGCCGGAGCCGGTCGATGACCTGGAAGAGCTGCGCGTAGTCGTGCGTGCCGCGCTGGTTGTAGTCGAGGTGGTCCATCGCACACAGCGTCTGCATGTGCAGCTTGTCCGAGGCCGCGTCCCGGTCGAACCGCTGGATCATGAAGTGGGCCCACCCGTTTTCCTCTAGCAACCGGCAGTCGGGCATGTCGATGCCGGCGCTGCGTGCCATGAGGTGGTAGGCGTACTCGATGCGACCGCAATGGCCCCCTGTGCCGAGTTCGTGGTCCAGGCCGACACCATCGAACTTCAGCAGCCAGTGCGCGAAACCGGGATCGGCCGGCAGTTGCCCGGAATGCAGCTCACCCGTGACAGGGTGCAGCGCCACCACCGCCTCGCACCGACCAGTTGCGAGACCTCCACCGCCGTGGGCTTGAAGCTCAGCGCGGGCAGGCGCTGGAAGGTCTCGACCGGCAGCGAAGGAAAGACGTAGGGTGAGGCCCTGCCCGGCATCTGCAGCGGCGCGAGTTCGCGCCCGGTGCGCCGCCAGCGCGGGTCGTACTCGAAGGCGTAGAAACCGAGCCGAGGATCGAGCGCCAGGGCGCCGACGAACTCGCCCCAGGCGTAGACCTGGATGACGTTCACGGGGGTGTACATGGGCGGTCAGTCTCCGGACGGGGGCCGACGCGAACGGGACACCCGCTGCCGGGGCTGCTCGGCCACCGCACTGGCGCGCATGAGTTGCAGCGGGCTGACCACGGCCTGTTCCGCCACCTCGGCGCCGACAAGGCCGACCTCTACCGCCGCATCCTGGCCGTGTTCGCCGCGGCCCTGCGCCAGTTGCGACCTGACGAGGTGCTGGCCCAGGGCGACTGGTCCGAAGGGCCGGTACCGGGCACGTTTTCTCTACCGCCTGTCGGCCGGCGGCGAAGCGGTCGAAGCCGCGCTGGACGTGTTCGCCGCGAGCCTGCAGCGCCGTGCGGCGCTGCAGACGGTAGCCCCCGAAGACATCGCGATGCGGCCGCTGGCGGGGGCTGCGGAGCTGGTTCCTGCGCCCAGGCGACACGCCACCCCAGGCGGAACTGCTGCGCGCCCGCGCCCGGGCCGCGATCCCGCAACTGCTGGGCGCCATCGCTACCCTCAACGAGCGCCGCAGCGGGCGCAGTGACCGCGCCGCCGACTTCCGCCTGCTGGCCGGCTGGTTCGCTGACTGCGAAGACGATGCCCAAAGCCACCGGCTGGCACGTGCGGCCTTCGCCCTGCACCCGGCGCGGCACCTGGCGATGACCGTGTCGTCCGACGATCCGCGGCCCGCCAGCACCCCATGGCGCCAGGCCCCGCCGCTGGCCATCCAGCCACGGCTGCGCGACCTGGGGAAGGCCGCACCACGCGGTGTCGCCCCACCCGTGCAGGACCGTGCCGTGGCCCGCGAACACATCGCCCGACAACTGTCCGAGCTGTCGGCCGTCAGCCCGCTGGAGGAGGCTTCGTTCGATCTGCTGCTCGGCCTGCTGGGCGAAGCCTTGGCGGAGCAGGTCGACGTCGATCTGCCAGTTGCTGCGCCGCGAAGGAGTGGACGCGGTGCTGGTGTCGCGCTGGAGCTGGGACGGCCGCGCCAAGCGCCGCGAGGACGATCCCGACCGGCGATTCGAGCGGTGCATTGCAGATCGACCTGATCCGCATCGATGGGGCGCTGCAGCGCGCCGGACTGGCCACCGCGTTGCGGGCCGTGCTGGCCTGTTTGCCGGCGCAAGGTCTGACACGGGCACAGCTCGCCGCCGCAACGCTGGGCGATGCCCATGCGCTCGATGACGGACAGGCGCTGGCCACGCTGGTGCTTGCCTGTGCGCCGGAGCCGGAGGAGGACCTGGACAACGAAAGCCGGCGGGCGCGCTAGGGGGTGCTGGTCAATGAGCTGGCGCGACCGGTGCTGCATCTGAACTTGCCGACTGCGGCGGCACCCGAGGCAGGCCCCTGCCCGGGCGAGCCGGCCTACACCTCGCTGCGCCAACTGCTGCGTGAAGCCCCCATCTGGGCCGTTGAACAGCGGGTCGTGTTCGTTTGCGAAAACCCCAACGTCGTGGCCATCACGGCCGATCGGCTGGGCGCCGGGTGCGCGACGCGGGGGCATGCCTGCGCTACCACGGGGATTTTGATTGGGCAGGTCTGCGCATCGGCCGACAGGTGCTGCAGGGACATGGCGCAGAACCCTGGCGCTTCGGCTGCTCGGACTATCTGGCGGCCGTGCAGTCACTGCCATCGATGGCGCGCGACCATGCCTTGGGGCCGGAGGGAGTGGACGCACCGTGGGATGCTGCACTCGTGGCAGCGATGCAGGCGCAGGGCTGCGCGGTGGCCGAGGAAGCCGTCGTCGAAGGACTGCTGGAGGATCTGCGTCTGGGCACGATACGTGCGGCCTGGAGCGGGTCAGCATAAAACACTAACGCCAATTAACTAGATCACCAAATACTTTGCGCACCTCTGTTTGGAGGTACTTCATCTCCCTGTGTGGTAAACCGTTAGTATCTTATCTGCCAGCCACTCGCCATAGGCAAAGACTGCCCTGGCATCCGCCACCAGCGCATCCAGCCGAGCCAGGTCGTCCATCACCGGCCACGCCGCTTCTCTGAGCATCGGCTCCCAGTGGCGAGCAACCAAGACCGCTGTGTCCCGAAGCCAGGCCCGCGCCACGTCAGGCGCCAGTCCCAGATGAGCGGCCGCTGCCCGCCGCCAGCACTGGTGTCGAGATCCTCGTCGAGCCGGCGCAGTGCCCGGCTGGCCGGGGCCGCAGCGTCCAGTTCCTGCGCCAGCGATTGCAACTGGTCGAGTGCCTTGGGTTGCCAGCCCAGCTTCGTCTCGATGTCGGTGCAGACCTCGATGGCGCCCACGCCGTCCGGCACGCCGCGCTCCAGCAACTCCAGCGCCGTGAGCGCCCTGCCCGCCTGCACCGGCTCGACACCCCCCGGTAGCCAGACCCAGACCGGCACCGCACCCATCAGCGGCCTCCCAGACGACGCTCGACGAAGTTCACCGTTTCCGGGTCGCGCTGCGGGTCCAGCCAGTCCTCGACCTGATCCAGCAGGTTCAGGCCCTGCAGCACCTTGAGGAGGTTGCCCAGAGCCACGCCGTCAGCACCGGCCTCCAGCGAGCGCAGCGTGGACAGCGACACGTCGGACAGGTGCGCAAGATCCTCCTGCGTCATCTCGCGCAGCTTGCGGGCGCGGGCCAGGCGCCGGCCCAGGCGATCGAGGCTGGCTTGCACCAACACAGGGGTGGGTTTGGGTAAACGGAGTGAAAAATTGGTCATTCCTTGTACCGTAAGGAAAAATCATCGTGATTACAACGATATTTCTTTATTTACAGTTGAAATATTAATTTTTAGACTTAGTTCTACGCCCTCATGCTGGTCATCCCATCGTCGATCACCCAATGCGCACTCTGACGCGCAATCCATCCGAAAAACCGGGCCGACAGTGGTGGTGAAGCAATGCCGACCCGCTCCCAGGATTGCTGGTCGCGAAGCGTGGTGAGCGTCTTGCCGAACTGACTTCGCAGTTGTGTTTGCTCGTCATCCGCAAAGGTCGCGTACTCCTGTCGTGCCGCAGTGATCAGACTGCGTTCGTATTCCCGACGAAGCACTTCCTGCGTCATCTGGTCGGCGGCCATGCGGGCGGCCGTCGTGACTTCGGTGATCGCCACCGGATCAACGGCAGGAGCAGATTTTTCTTGCTCAGGTGGCACATCGGCATAGCCATGCTTGATTGCCGTTCGAAGATAGGCTGCAGGCGAATCCACTTTGCCCTGTCGTGCGTGGGTGTACTGGATGGCCTTCTGGATGCGTTCTGGATCTTCCGTGCTGAGCAGGGCGTCGGCATCTACCTCGCGCAGTCCCAGGGCCATCAGTGACGCCAACAACGCCAGGTTGACCGGACGGGGTGGAGCGGCGGGCTCCGTTGTCTCATGCCCAGAAACGCCGTCCTCACCAGTGAGCGCTTTTTCGGCTTTGCGGAGAACCCGGAACTGCAACTCGACCACTTTCCTGCCAACACGGTGCTCCAGCATCTCCAGTGCGAACTCGGACTGCGCCTGGTTGACTTCGCGGAGTCCTGGCTGCAGCGTGTCACGCTTGAAGAACCGGTAGTCCACAGGTTTTTTCAGCGGCTGCCCCTTCAGCACTGCCGCCCACCAGTCCACGCTCTCGCGCATCGTGAGCTGCCCAGGTGAGGTGAGGTACTGAAAACCAATCTCCAGCAGCACCGCGGCGCTGTACAGACTGAGTTGCGTGCTGATCTGCAGCAAGAGCCGCGTGTACTGCTTCGGCTCGATCAACTCGCGCCGCACCCCTGGTGCGTACGACCAAGTCAACGTGATCGGCTTGCCCGCACGTGCGGGCGTGATCTTCGCGGCCAGCAACCCGGCGATGTTCCATTCCTGGTCTTCCTCGCGTCCCGTGGGATTCGAGTTCCATTCAATCGTCGTCGAGGCCATCTCCCTGAGCCGGGTCTTGATCGACGCATTGTTCTCGCTCGAACTGATCTGCGACACGACATGGGCCAGTGGCAGGCTGTACTCCTCGCAGGAGATGCCCTGCTCCTGCGCGTGGTAGAGCAACAAGTTGTAGATGCGCCTGGAGATGATCGTCAGCTTGCCAGTGGTCGGCCTGATCGCAATGGCCGGATTCGCCTTGCGAACGACAGTGGACTCTTCTGTATCTGTGAGTTTTGATCTAACCATCCTCACAATGTACCCGGCTTTGTGAACCAGTCAATTTTTGATTCACAACAACACGCCAGAGCGTTGCTCTTGTTGTTGTCTTTGAATACTTTGAATACCTTTGAATACTTTGGTGGTCTGAAAAACCCATACAGAACAACGACTTGCGTTCTTTTACGTGAGACGGATTGAGGTCAATTGTGAGAGAAATTGAGGTGAACTGTGAGACGGATTGAGGCCAATTGTGAGAGAAATTGAGGTGAACTGTGAGACGGATTGAGGTCATCAATGTGAGCTGTTTTGAGGCCGATCTCGACTTCTTGTCCTGATCGGCTGGGCCATTGGCGTCTTGGAAATCATTTCTTGAGCGGGTGTGAGCCTCAATCAGGCTCACATCGCACCACACACATGGTTCCATGCTGAGTGACATGTCCTCGCATTGCTGAAAAATAGATTTTGTCTTTAATGACTAAAAAATGTATTATTTGAGCAAGGAGCAACACTATGTCTGATGACAATGCCGATTTGTCCGATGCAATGACCCTCACTGGAGGCGGCCCACCTCGCGGTGCGATCAAGCTCAAGCTGGCCATGGAGCTGAGCCGATGGGCGGGTTCTGCCCAATCCTTCAGAGCGTTCTTCCCTGCGCCGACCAAGGGCGAGGGGTCGTATCACAACGTCTACACCCCACTGCAGATACGTGAAGCCCGGCTGCGCATGATGGGCATCGAGCAAGAGCCTTGGCGTCCGATGGACCTGATGCCGCCGATCATCTACTGCCGGATGGCCAAGGGTGGCGTTGGCAAGACGACCATCGCGGCGAACATCGCTTCCTGCATGGCCATGCAGGGGCACCGCGTGCTGATGATCGACGCGGACCCCCAGGCGTCGCTGACCAGCATGTTCGGCATCGACTGGACCTCCGAGAAGATCCGCCACATCGGGCACGCGCTGCGGGACCATGAACAAGGCTACCCGGTCATCTTCGATGAAACGATCATCCGGCCGATCTATGCCGATGGCATGCTGGACCTCCTGGCCAGCGACATCACGCTGGCCAACATCGAATCGTGGCTGTCCACGGTGATGAACCGCGAAGCCGTGGTCGAGCGGCTGTTCAAGGCCTACGTCGAGTTGTGGTCGGCGTATGACGTGATCGTGATCGACTCGGCGCCCGGCTCGTCGCAGCTCAGCAATGCCCTGATGTACGCGGCCAAGCGCGTGCTGGCGGTGGTGATGCTCGATGGCCAGTCGATCAAGGCGATGGAAGTCCTGGCGCACAACATCCACGAGCTGAACCGCGCTTACCCGGATCTGCGGGCCTCGGTTCATTTGGTCGCCAACGGGTTCGATGCGCGGCAGACCACCTGCCAAGCCTCGCTGGAGATCCTGCGCGCGGCTTACCCAGGAATGATCGACCCTTGCATCATTCCCCGCTACGCCTCGTTCGCTCGCCAGGTGTCCCTCTACAGCGATGCCGAAAGCGGACCCATTCTGGAGCGTGAGCCCAACTCGCCCGCAGCCAAGGCCATCATCGATCTGACCCGGTCTCTGAGCGGGTTCTTTGAAGTCAAGCTGGCGGAACAGATCCCGGTGGTGCCGGACTCCACACGCGCTCGCAGGAAGGGCTGAAGCCATGGAACCCAGAAAAATGAACGTGAAATCCTCGGGCCTGCTGGGTGCGGATCAGAAGGCCGAACGTGAGCGGCGCCTGGCCATGGCGGTGGGGCGTTTGCCGTCGTTCACGGCCGCGGCGGAGTCCACTGAGCTGGCCAGGTCAGAACCTGAATTGCAGGTCGGCGAGCGTTCGACGTACCTGCTGGACCCCCAGTGGATCGTCCGCAGCCGCTGGGCCAACCGGCACCAGTCGAATTTCAGCGGGGAGGCATTCGCCCAACTGCGCGAAGAGATCCGCCAGGCCGGTGGCAATGTCCAGCCGATCAAGGTTCGGCCACTGCCTCCAGCAGTCAGCCCGGCGCCCTCCGGAGAGACCGCCCCTCGCTACGAAATCGTGTACGGCCATCGCCGCCATGAAGCGTGTCGGCTGGAGGGCTTGCCGGTGCTGGCCTTGGTCGCGGCAGTGGATGACCGGACCTTGTTCATCGAAATGGACCGGGAGAACCGTGCCCGGAAAGACCTGACCGCGTGGGAGCAGGGGGTCATGTACCGCAAGGCACTGGAGACGGGCCTGTTTCCGTCCAAGCGTGCCCTGGCCAGCGCGCTGGGGGTCGATCACAGCGCGTTGGCCAAGGCTGTCACGCTGGCAGAGCTTCCCCAGGCCATCATCGACGCGTTCGGCTCCCCTCTGGAGTTGCAATTCCGTTGGGGCCAACCACTGGCGGCCACCTTGGCGGCTGACCCAGATGCGGTGCTGGCGCGCGCAGTGCGGCTGAAGGACCGGCGCGGCCAGATGAAAGCGCGGAGTGTTTTCGAGGCGCTGATCGGCAGCGTGGCGCCGGTGACAGACAAGGCCACCGCTGACCTTGAACCCATTCGGATTGACCGTGCGGGCAAGCATGCGGAGGTCGCCATGACGGCCAAAGGGGGCGCCATCGTCCACATCGCACCTGGCTCCATGGCCCCGGAGCGGCTGAACGCCTTGGCGGAGCTGGTGGCGAACTTCCTCGCCGAGAACAACTGACGCAGTTGTCCGAGAGTGTGGAACCGTTCCACACGCTGACCCTTCCGCATGGCCAGTGTGGAACCGTTCCACACTGGCTGCCGGCTTGTTTGCCACTGACTTTGCTATCCTGCGCACCACCCTGCCAATGGATCTGCAAAAACAGTCCTGCCGATGCTGCGCTGCCGCCTCTCCACCCTCATGGGCCGCGACAAGCTGCGGATCTCGGACGTTGCGCGCCTGACCGGGCTGAACCGCAGCACTGTCACCGCGCTGCACCGCGAGACCGCCACGCGGGTCGATCTGGCCGCGCTCGATGCCCTGTGCCGGCTGTTCCGCTGCAGCGCGGGCGAGCTGCTGGAGCATGTACCCGACAGTGCCTCAACCAGCGACCACGCCACCGAGCGAGGCCCCGCATGACCCTCGGCGCCGCCCGCTGGCACGTCATTGCCGAATCGAACTTCGCCTGGGAACGCGAGGCGCTGGACTGGCTGCGTGCCCACCTGCCGGACCGCGACCCGTGGCACGTCTGGACCAACTTCGAGTTCATCGACGACCAGGGCAAGGTCTGCGAGGTGGACGCGCTGGTGCTTTCGGGCGCCGGGCTGTTCGTGGTCGAGATCAAGAGCCGCCCCGGCACGCTGGCCGGCGATGTCCACACCTGGACCTGGACCACCGACGGCCGTGTCCTCACCACCGCCAACCCGCTGATCCTGGCCGACCGCAAGGCCAAGCGCCTGGGCACCTTCCAGCAAGGCCGCCCCGGCACGCCGGACGACGCCGGCATCGTCCGCGCTGCTGGCCGAGGGCGAAGGCTTCCAGGACTGGGCCGCGCAGCACGTCTCGATCGACACCATCCACCGCTGCGTGCGCATCTACACCGTGGCCGGCGCGTTCAGCCCGGAGGCCCGTGCGGCGCGGGGGCGGCAGGCGCGGCGGGAGTTCGATGTGCTCGAAGGCATCGAACACCCCGGCATCCTCAAGGCAAGGACTACAAGGAGACCGAACTCGGCCCGGCGCTGGTCTTCGAGCACGACCCCGACGCGGTGCGGCTCGACCACCTGGTGCGCGACCACGGCGCGCGGCTGACGCTGACGCAGCGGCTGACGAACTGGCAGACCGCCTCGCGCAACGCCTCCGGCAGCGGCCCATCCGACACCCCCGGCGCGCCCGACAGCCTGCACCACACCACCGGCCCCCGCCACGTCGAGGACTACGTCGAAGACCCCAGCCTGGTCTACCTCGCCCCGGTGCCGGCGGGGCAGTGGCCGACGCTGGGCGAGACGGCCGCGGCGGGCGAGGTGGCGCGCAGCACGCTGACCACCGCGCTGCTCAAGGCCCGCGAGCGGTGGCTCAAGACGCCCGCGTTCACCGAGGTCCGCACCCAGCTCGACACGCTGCTGGTCCGGCAGGGCGAGGTGATGAGCGCGCAGGAGGCGGCCCTGGCGCTGTTGAGCCTGCGCGGCGCAGGACGACACCGAGCGCCTGCGGCAGGCCACGGCGGTGTTGCGGGCGGCGCCCCGCTGATCGCCCGCGCTGCCGCCTGGGTGGATTACGCCCGCCAGTTGGGTGCGGCGGCGGATGCCTGCGCGGCGGCCGATCCGCTGTTGCCGCCGGCGGTGCTGCCGGCCGGGCGGCTGCTGCGGCTGGCGGCGTCGGCGTCGCGGCGGGCGGCGCAGCCGGACCGGCTGCTCGAAGAGGCCGGCGCCCCGCTGCACTGGGACGCCACCGCCGCCCAGCACGACGGTGGCGGGGGTCGATCTGAACCCGTTCGCGGTGGCGATCGCGCGGTTCCGGCTGCTGCACGGGACGCGCTTGGGCGGCAAGGGGTCGGGTGATCTGTTCGACATGGGCGAGGCGCACGCCGACACGGGGCTGGCGCACGCCTATGCGAGCGAGGATCTGGCGCAGGTGCAGGCGATCCTCGGGCGGCAGTACCACGCGGTGGTGGGCAATCCGCCGTACATCGTGGTCAAGGATGCGGCGCTGAACGCGGCTTATCGGGAGCGTTACGCAAGTTGCCACCGCCAGTATTCGCTCGGGGCGCCGTTCACGGAACGGTTCTTTGAATTGGCGCAAACTGGGCGGGAAGGGCAGTCGGCCGGGTTTGTCGGGCTGATCACGGCGAACTCGTTCATGAAACGCGAGTTCGGCTCGAAGCTGATCGAGGAGGTATCGGAGCATGTCAAGGTAGTTG
>JBEEMX010000028.1:0-15785 GCA_041192465.1 Pseudomonadota bacterium
CGGAAGCTGCCGCCGACCCGGGCGTCCATGTGGTGGACCTTGGCCGTGAAGCCGTTCGGGGGCAGCCACTTGGCCAGGGCGTCGGCGTCGAGGAAGGCGCGGTAGACGCGCTCCGGCGGCGCGCGCAGGACACGGTGGAGTCGGATCGTGTGGGACATGGCAAATCTCCTAATGGGTTGTCATGGGTTGACCAGACTGGACCGACCCGGCCCAGCCCGCTACGCTGTGCGCCTTTAGCCTACCGCAGTGATGTGATGACAGACAAGCTCAACGATTTCGGCCTCGTCGGTCTGGCCGTGATGGGTCAGAACCTGGTGCTCAACGTGGAAAGCCGCGGCTTCCATGTCAGCGTCTACAACCGCACCAACGCGGTCACGGACGCGTTCGTGGCACAGCATCCGGACAAGCACCTGACCGCCACGCACAGCCTCGCCGAGTTCGTGCAGAGCCTGGCGCGCCCGCGCAAGGTGATGCTCATGGTGAAGGCCGGCGCGCCGGTGGACGCGGTGATCGAGCAGCTCATTGCGCTGCTGGAGACCGATGACATCGTGATCGACGGCGGCAATAGCCTCTACACCGACACCGAGCGCCGCGATGCATGGCTCACGCCGCTGGGCCTGCGCTTCATCGGCGCGGGCGTGTCGGGCGGCGAGGAAGGGGCGCGCAAGGGGCCGGCGATCATGCCGGGCGGACCGGCCTCGACCTGGGCGGTGATGCGGCCGATCTTCGAGAGCATCGCGGCGGTCGCCGAAGGCCAGCCCTGCGTGCGCCACATCGGACCGGGGGGCGCGGGCCACTACGTCAAGATGATCCACAACGGCATCGAGTACGGCGACATGCAGCTCATCTGCGAGGCCTACCACCTGATGCAGGCGGCGGGCATGGCCACGCTGGAGATCGCCGAGGTGTTCAACCGCTGGAACGAAGGTGATCTGCAGAGCTACCTGATCCAGATCACCGGCAAGGCGCTGGAGCAGATCGACCCGGAAACCGGCCGCCCGATCGTCGAACTCATCCTCGACAAGGCGGGCCAGAAGGGCACGGGCCAGTGGACGATCGTGAACGGCGCCGAGCAGGCGGTCGTGATCAGCACGATCAACGCCGCGGTGGAAGCCCGTGTGCTGTCGTCGCAGAAGGCCCAGCGCGTGGTGGCCAGCCAGATCCTGCACGGGCCGGACAGCGCGTGGACCGGCGACCGCGCCGCGCGAGACGCCCTGGTGGCGAAGATCCACGACGCGCTCTACGCCGCCAAGGTCATCAGCTACGCGCAGGGGCTGGACCTCGTCAAGAGCATGAGCGCGCGCAAGGGCTGGGACATCGACCTCGGCGGGCTGGCGTCGATCTGGCGCGGCGGCTGCATCATCCGGGCGCGTTTTCTCAACTTCATCACCGACGCCTACCGCACCCAGCCGGATCTGGCGCACCTGATGCTGGCGCCCTACTTCGCCGAGCTGCTCAACCGCACGCAGCAGGCGTGGCGCGAGGTGGTGGCGCACGCGGTGACGCAGGGCATCCCGGTGCCGGCGATGAGCGCCTCGCTCGGCTACTACGACAGCCTGCGCACGGCACGGCTGCCGGCGAACCTCCTGCAGGATTTCTTCGGCGCCCACACCTACGAGCGCACCGACAAGCCGGCGGGGCAGTGGTTCCATACCGTCTGGCCGGACGTGGTGGGTTGAACCATGTGAACGGTTTCACCGGTTTCGGGCGGGTGTCAGGCCACGGCTGATGCAGCGGGGGCGTGCGGGATTCAAGTCCACGGGGCGGAAGTCGAAAACTGCGCAAACCCCTAGCCGGAGTCACCATGGTCCGCACCACCCCCGCACACCCTTCCCGCCCGCTGCATTCGGCCGCTCTGGCAGCAGCCTTGCTGTCAGCGTTCCTGACCAGCCCCGGCGCCCACGCGAACGACGGCAGCCACGCAGCCCCCGCCAAACCCGCCACGGCCAAGCCTGCGGCCGTGGCCGAACCGGCGGCAGCGCCTGCCGACGAGCTGCAGCGCCGCTTGCAAGAGCGCATCGCCACCGTGCGCGCCGCCCATACGCAGGTGCAGGGACTCGCCCCCAGCCGCGCCCACCGCACGGCCCATGCCGCCCAGCGCGCCGCACCAGCCTTGGCCATGGGCATCGTCAGCCAGCCCCAAGGCGCCGCACCAGAAGCCCCGCCCGCCCACGCGGCCACCCACGCCGCGCACTGGTCCTACGGCGGTGAAGGCGGCCCTGCCGAATGGGCCAAGCTGCGCCCCGACTTTTCGACCTGCTCCACCGGTCAGCGCCAAAGCCCCATCGACATCAGGGGCGGCATCAAGGTCGAGCTGGAGCCGATCAAGTTCAGCTACCGCCCGACCGGCTTCAACGTGCTGGACAATGGCCACACGGTGCAGGCCAACCTCGGGTTGGGCAACAGCATCGAAGTGGCCGGCCGCCGCTACGACCTGGTGCAGTTCCATTTCCACCGGCCATCGGAAGAACGCATCAACGGCAAGCAGTTCGAGATGGTCGCCCACCTGGTCCACAAGGATCCCGAGGGTCGGCTGGCGGTGGTCGCCGTGCTGATGGACCAGGGCAAGCAGCACCCGATGGTGCAGCTTGTCTGGAACAGCCTGCCGCTGGAGAAAAACGACGAGCTGCCATCACCGGTGCCGATCGACATGAACCTGTTGCTGCCGGAAGACCGCCGCTACTACACCTACATGGGCTCGCTGACCACGCCACCCTGCAGCGAAGGGGTGCTGTGGATGGTGCTCAAGCAGCCGGCACAGATGTCGGCCGATCAGCTTGCCTTGTTCGCGCGCCTCTACCCGATGAACGCCCGCCCGATCCAGCAGGCCAGCGGGCGGATGGTCAAGGAATCGAACTGAACGCACTGGCATCGCGCCGGGCGATCTCGGTTGCCAGCGCCACCAATGCGGTCTCGTCCAGCGAGGCCGCATCCACCTGGATCGCCGCCTTCAGGCGCTGGTAGTGGCCGTTCTGCGAACGGGTGTAGAGCGGGTCGTAGTGCAGCGCCATCAGTTCGGCGAACAGCGGACCGAGTTCACCCGCCAGCGCCCATGCCTGCCAGCGAGCAACCGTCTCGTTGGCTTGCAGGCCGTGCAACTGGCCAAGGGTGTCCGCCAGCCGGGGGCCGTCATCACCTAGATAGGCATAGTCGCGCAACAGGTAGGCCAGTCGTGCCTCGGGCGATGCGCTGATCTCGACGCACGGACTCGCCCGCAGCCGCTCCAGCAGCGGCGTCGGCAGTGAAATCTGGCCGATCCGGCGACTTTCTGCCTCGACAAAAACCGGCCGGCTCAGGTCCAGTGCCTGCAATTGGGTCACCAGCAGCGTTTCGAACCGCTTCTGCGAGGGTTGGGCCACACCTGGCACCTTGCCCAGCACGGACCCCTTGTGCGCGGCCAGCCCCTCCAGATCGAGCACCTGCGCGCCCTGCGCCGCCAGTGCATGCAGCAGCGCGGTCTTGGCGCTGCCAGTCGGGCCACACAGCACGCGCAACGGCAACTGCGGCGCGATCGCCTCGATCTGCGCGATGACGTGGCCGCGGAAGCGTTTGTAGCCACCCGCGAGCTGCTGTGCATCCCAGCCGACCAGCCGCAGCCACTGCACCATCGAGCCACTGCGCAGACCACCGCGCCAGCAGTACACCAGCGGGCGCCAGGAAATCGGCTTGTCAGGGAACTGCGCGCGCAGATGCCGCGCCAGGTTGGCAGCCACCATCGCGCCACCGACGCGGCGGGCGTCAAAGGCACTTTGCTGCTTGTAGACCGTGCCGACAATGCGGCGCTCGTCGTCGTCGAGCACGGGGCAGTTGATGGCGCCGGGCAGGTGGTCGAGTGCGAATTCCGACGGCGAGCGGGCGTCGATGACGGTGTGGAACTCGCCGATCTGGTCGATGGCGACGGGGCGGTTGTGGCTCATCGCGGTGCGGCCCTCACTTCACCAGCACCGACCCGACACCGGCCGGCCGGATCAGGAACTGCGGGCTGCTGGTCGCCGTCAGGGCGAAGGTGCCCGAGCGGGTGGTGGAGGTGCCGGCGAACGCGGTGCGGTGGGCCACCGTCGTGCCGGCGGTCTGCACCGTCACCGGCAGCGTGCCCTGTGGCGCCCAGAAGGCGGTGATGCGCTTGGGCTTGCCATCGGCCGGGTCGGTGTAGTCGCACTCGACGGTGTAGAGCTTCGTCGGGCGGTACAGGATCCACTGGTCGGTGAGGCGCTTGGCCCAGTCGGTGACCTTCACGTCGCCGCTGACCAGCTTCCAGTTCGTGCCCCGGATCACCAGCGGCGCCAGCGCCTTCATCGGCGCGAAGGCGGGCTTGTCCACCAGCGACGCCGTGACCGCGCCGAACGTGCCTTCGCGCCCGGTGAGCGGCTGGTTGGCGAACTCGTAGAACCACACGCCCTTCACATACGGCAGCGTGCGGTAGAGCAAGGCCATGCGCTGCAGGTAGTCGGCCTGCAGCGACTCGGTGATGGCCTGGCCGCTGGAGGTGATGGTGGGGATGCCGGTCTCGGTGAGGTAGAAGTCCTTGGGCGACGCGGCGTAGGCGGGCGACTGCGCCATCAGCCAGTTGCGGCCGGTGACGAGGCCGCTGTAGAGCCGCTCGGGGATGGCCACGGGGTCGTAGTCGGCGTAGGCGTGGATGCCCAGGCCGTCGATCAGCGAGAGGCTGCCGCCCAGGCGCTTGGCGTGCGCGAGCTGGTCGATGAGCCAGGGCCAGCACATGCCGTAAGGCAAGGTCGGGCTCGCCGCGCAGTCCGCCAGTCCGCCGGTGAGCAGCCGGGCTTGCGGGACGCGGGTGCGCAGGTCGGCGGCCACCGAGAGGTAGAGCCGGGCGTAGGTGTCGCCGTCGCGCACCAGCGTGTAGTTCGGCATGGCACGGTTCAGGTGGAAGCCACCGTTCCACTCGTTGCCGATCTGGTAGAGCCCCTGTCCTGGCCGGCGGGCGAGTTGCTGCTGGGCGTAGGTGCGAAAGCCCTTGGCGTAGGTCTGGAACACCGAGCCGGCGGTGGCGGGGTTGGCGGTGATGTCCTGCGTGGCCTGTTGCCAGTAGAGGGTGTTCTCGAAGCCGAGGATCTGCAGGCCCATCAGCCCCGCGGGCTGCAGCCGGCCGCTGATCTGGGCGACGGCGGCGTTGAGGTCGGCGCCGTAGCGGAAGGTGCCGGCGGTGGGGCCGTAATCGGTCCAGGCCCATTCCTCGGCGTCGCGGTAGGTGTTGGCGCCGGAAGAGACCAGGCGGTCGGACAGCGCGGGGGGCGTACCGTACTGGTACGTCGAGGCGAGGTGGACGTTCCAGCCGTAGAGGAAGGTGCTGGCCGAAGGCAAGGGCGTGACAGCATGCGCGGACGTGGCGGCACCCAGCAGCGAAGTCAGCAAGGCGGCGAGAACATGGTGGGTCAGACGGTTCATTGTGTGGCTGGCAGTGAAGGGATCGGTGATGCGGAAATTCATGCGGTTAGCCTCATTCCATGTGCAAGGTCGGTGGTGCAAGCCTACGCAGTCCATCGCGCAACTTGCCAAAACTGGGAGATTCGTTGCGTGTCACGTCCATTAGAGGACCGATGCGCTGTGCCCACTCATGCTTGATCTGCCCGGGCAATGGCCAGCCCGCTTTTCGCACAGCCGCCACACCCCCTGGGTACACGGCATCCGCCAGCAGCTCCCAGGTACCGCATGGAGTGTCCTGCCGATAGCGGGCCAGCACATCGGACTTCGCTCTCGGATAGGCCGACAGCAACGCTGCCTGATCACCCAAGTACCAAGCCTCCACTTCTTCGATCGCCAGCCGGAAGAGCGTCACCGGCGCGCAATCGCAACCTTCGACCACGGCTTCAAGCTCAGCAAGAAACGACACGCAGTCGCGTTTATCCGTATCCAGTACCACCACCACTGCATCGATTCCAGGTGTCCGGCCATAGCCGCGCAACAGCTTTGGCAATTGATCGAGCAAGATTCTCTTGGACGGATCGCCATTGCTTTTCAGGCCGATCGGAAGCCTGCCGATCCCTTTATACGCATGCAGGCGCCATGTATGAGGTTCTCCTTGATGGCCAATCATCTTCGGCAGCAATAGTCCCAGCAATTTTTCCCCGGAGCTGTCTTCGACGAGTATTTCGAGGTGCATGTTATCGATTCCTCACTCGCTGCCCGCCGGTTTCGCATCGAGGTAGTCGCTGTACCAGAGTCCGCCCAATGGAAGGCCCTCTTCCACCAAGTTGCGCACAATTTCCAATTCTGACACTCGTCGGATTTCAGAATATCCCGATAGGCCCTTTTCAAGAATCCAGACCTCTGCCGGCGACAACGCATCGACAAAATAAGGTTGATGGGTTGTCACAAAAATCTGTGGTGCATTTTTCTTGCCTGTAGCATGGCGCCTGAACTCCCGAGCCAACGCATCCAGCAATTTATGGTAAAGCCCGTTCTCAGGCTCCTCGATACAGATGAACGGCGGCGGATCGGGGTCTTCCATCAACAGCAGATAAGCAAACATTTTCAAGGTGCCATCGCTCATCTGCTGGGCAAAGAACGGATCGGCGAACGAGCCGTCGTTGAAACGTAGCAGCACGCGCTTGTCGTCGGTCACCTTGGTATCGATGTGCGCAACGCCGGGGATCTTCTCCGCGATCTGCTTCAGGATGGCCTTGAATCGCTCCTTGTGTTCACGCTCCATGAACTGCACGACATTGCCGATGTTGTCGCCATGGCTGTTGAGGTGCTTCTGCGGTCCAGCAGTGGGCAGGCTGCGGGCCGCATCCGGATAGAAATACGACAGGTACCAGCCTTTGAGAAAATCTCTGAAACGCTTGATGCGTGGATGCTCCTTGAGCGTGCCGAGGGTGGCAATGCCTAGCTGGCGTGGGTCCGTGAGTTCGATGTCGATCTGGGCACGGTCCTCTTCGCCGTCCACTTCGACCGCTTCCTCCCCCGCCCAGACACGACCCACCCCGCGATTCAGACGCAAAAATGGATAAGGTCGGCCGTGCTTCTGCCCCTTGCGGCGCTGCTTGAGCACTTCGCTTTCAACAAACGGTCGGCCGTGCTGGTCCTGGGCGATCGACAACTCGTAGGTGATGGGCCGCTCGCTGGGTGCCTCGCGGTAATAGACCTCGAAGCGAATGGGCTCATCCACACCACGGGAACGCAGGCGCTCGAAACCGCCGCGCTGCTTCATGTCGCAGGCTGTTTCCACGTCATGGGCCAGGCAATCGGCGATGAAACCGAAGGCATCGAACAGTGTGCTTTTCCCCACCCCGTTTTGTCCGATCACGACCGTGAACGGCGACAGGGGTTCGCCTTGCTGCTGGTTGGACAGCTTGCCCAGCGTCACATCGCGCAGGGCGCGATAGTTCTGGACACGGAAACCTTCGATCAATGCCATGGTGGTTGCTCCTCTGAAACCTTTTGTTCGGCTGGTGCGGCTGGCGGTGAAGGCGCCAGCGATTCTAAATCGCACTCAGTCCACTGCTCCTTTTGCTAACACTCGACCCCATCTCGAAATAATTTCCCGATTTATATTTCCGTGCAGCACCGCAGACGGCTCTGAATCGACCCAATCTTTTAATATTTTAGCTACCCGGTCCACATAGCCAGGGCCACGACCCCACTCTTTGGACATCATTCGCCAGAATTCCTGATCAGTGCCAAGCTCGCTCACCCATTGATCCATGGCGATGGTTCCCGCATCCACTGAAAAATTCTCAAACTCAGAGGAAACAGCAACATCCATCGATTTTATTCGATGCACAAATTCCGGGTAATCAGCATTCAGCACAGAAAACCTAGCCCTTATTTTACTGCACTCTGCGGAAGCCAAAGAAACAGCCTTCGATCGAATAAGCAGATTGATGGCTTCATACACATGGAAATTATAAAATTTACCGTCTCTATCAATGCTGGCAGCAAGAGTTCTGTGATGCACGACCCTAAAGTGCTGGATCAGGTCAAGTCCGAAATTCCTCCATGCAGGAAAACTTTTGTCAGCATCAGACCGCCATCCCTGAAAAATTGCATCCACTTCCGACTGGAAAGCGAGAGACTTGGCTTGTTCTGCATTGATCAATTCATCGGAAGCTGCGACGAACCGCTCAATATGGGAAGATAATACCAGGAGGTGACGTTCTTTCTTGGCATTCAGCAAACCCCAAATATAGTCAGGGCCATCCAATTTACTATCAAAGAATCCGATATCGGCTGCAATCTTGAACTGACCAGAGATCTTCTCCCTTACATGGTCTTCTCGAAGAATTCTTCCAATAACTCTACGGTCAGAAAGATCTTCAACGTCGTCGCCGATGTCCGACACTTTGCTTGCCTCATCTTTGTCCAGCACCAACAAGATGGCATCTCGTTCTACTTTTTCCTTCAAGCCAAGATCAACAGCCATCTCGAAAATAGCTCGTGCATCCGCGTCCGGTGCGTCGGAAAATGACGAACAGATAACCGGTATCGCTTGGTCGGAATCAAGAAGCTGACGTATATCTACACGGCGGACATTGGAATCAATTCCTCGCGTATCGATTACCGTCCACTCGATGTCATTCCGTTTTAGATCAAAAGGCCCTTTAACCGTCATTAACGCGGGGATACTGACATTTTCTAGTTTTCCGCCATTGACTCTGGAAAATGTCTCACGCAACCAGTCTTTCCAATCCGCACCAGCCTTCAAATCAGGCGTCAATTCGGATGCAGTGCGCTTTTCCAGCGCGAGGCACTGGAACATATAATCTCTAACCTCCTGAAGCGAAGCGCAGTTTCTTGCAAATTCAAGCGCCTTGTCTATTCTCTTGATTTTCCCACCATCCCCCTTCTTTGTCTCCTCAACCAACCCTAGCATGTTGCGAATACATCGGGTGACCTCATGACTCAGGAGACTTCCGCCCTCCTCGTCCTCCGATATATTTGAACCTACCTTAGCCCAAATAAATTCAGCAAAGCTAGTGACGATTTTTTTTATCTCTTCCTCAGGAAGTGGCTCTACGCTCAATGACACCGTTTCGGCATATGAGACCCGGACCTCGCACACTGTCGTCCGGCCTGAACCAGTCTTGAGCAGATCCGTATAGGTGCCCTTGACAACATCATAGTTTTGCAGCCCCAGTAATCGGCAAATTGCAGAAGTCTTACCTACACCAATTTTCCCGATAAAGGCTACAGAGAGTCTGCCTCGGGAAATTTTTGCAAAATTCTCTTCAATCCCGGCACGGTATTCAAGTAGTTTTGCAACGATATTGTCACCAGGATGCGCAGCAACGAAGTTTTCAATCTTCTTGACTTGCCGAGCAACGGCTTCAGAATTAATCATGTAACCTCCAAAATTTATCAATAAGATCGGTATTGAGATCAACTCACCCGAAACACCTTCATTACCTCATCCCAAGATGATTGATGACTTTAACCGCGATCCGCCCCGACTTCGGCCGCGCAAACGGCCGCGAGGTGTCGATGAACCAGGAGGCGATGCCATCGCGGCGGACTTCGCCGGGGCCGGGGCGAGGGCGGAAGACATTGACGCCGTTGACCTTGCCCTGCAGTCGCCCGCCGGATGCCTCCTCCTGACGCCCCAGGCAGGCATGAGGCAAGTCGAGAATCGGTTGTTCGAAGACAGGGCTGTTCATAAAGGGTTGGCGTTTGACCGGGACTTTAAGTGCAAATCCCCACCACTTGGCTCGGCAAAGCGCCAGAACCGTGCGTGCAGGCAAAATCCCCTCCTTCACCCGCCGATGTCACCCGACCCAACCACGCCATGCCCCAAGCCGCAGCATCCCCCGCCCTCACCCAGCTCGCCCACGGCGGCGGCTGCGGCTGCAAGATCGCCCCGGGCGTGCTCAGCGACATCCTCTCGCGCAACACGCCCGGCCTGATCCCGCCCGAGCTGATGGTCGGCATCGAGACCAGCGACGATGCCGCCGTCTGGCGCCTGAACGACGAGCAGGCGCTGGTGGCGACGACCGACTTCTTCACCCCGATCGTCGATGACCCCTACGACTTCGGCCGCATCGCCGCGACCAACGCGCTGTCCGATGTCTACGCGATGGGCGGCCGGCCGATCATGGCGCTGGCCATCGTCGGGATGCCGATCAACACGCTGTCGCCCGAGGTGATCGGCCGCATTCTCGAAGGCGGCGCCAGCGTCTGCCGCGAGGCGGGCATCCCGATCGCGGGCGGGCATTCGATCGATGTGGTGGAGCCGATCTACGGGCTGGTGGCGCTGGGACTGGTGCATCCGAAACGCGTGCGCCGCAACGCCGACGCACAGGCCGGCGACGTGCTGATGCTGGGCAAGCCGCTGGGCGTGGGCGTGCTGTCGGCGGCGCTGAAGAAGGGCTTGCTGGACGCGGACGGTTATGCCGAGATGCTGCGCCACACGACGAAGCTGAACCGCGTCGGCGCCGACCTGGCCGGGCTGGACGCCGTCCACGCGATCACCGACGTGACCGGCTTCGGGCTGGCCGGGCACCTGCTGGAGATCTGCCGGGGCTCGAAGCTGGCGGCCGAGGTGCGCTGGGACGCGCTGCCGCTGATCGCCAGCGCGGTCGTCCATGCACGAAACGGCATCTGGACCGGCGCCTCGACACGCAACTGGGCCGGCTACGGCGCCAGCGTCACGCTGCCCGAGGGCTTCCCGGACTGGCAGCGCGCGCTGGTGACCGATCCGCAGACCAGCGGCGGGCTGCTGGTGAGCGTGGCGCCCGAGGGGGTGGACGCTGTGCTGGCGATGTTCCGTGACGCTGGGTTCGGCGAGGCGGCGGTCGTCGGTGAACTGACCGCCGGTACACCCCGCGTCACCGTGGTCTGAACACCTTCAACTTCAACCCCTCAACACACCGAGCCACCATGTTCACCGGCATCGTCCAATCCATCGCCACCGTCGCGGCCATCACCGACCGCCCCGGTCTGCGCAGCTTCACGCTCGAATTCCCGCCCGGCTTCCTCGATGGCCAGGCCATCGGCGCGAGCGTGTCCTGCGACGGCACCTGCCTGACCGTCACGCAGCACCGCGACGCCCGCCACGCCGACTTCGACGTGATGCTGCAGAGCCTCAACCTCACCACGCTCGGCACGCTCCAGGTCGGCAGCCGGATCAACGTCGAGCGCGCCGCCCGCGACGGCGTGGAGATCGGCGGCCATCCGCTGTCCGGCCACATCGACTTCCAGGCCACGCTCGCCGAGGTCCGTCAGCCCGAGAACAACCACGTCCTGCGCCTCAGCGTGCCCGCGCCGTGGATGCGCTACGTGTTCCCGAAGGGCTACATCGCCATCAACGGCGCGAGCCTGACGATCGCCGAAGCTGACCGGCGTGCCGGCTGGTTCGAGGTCTGGCTGATCCCCGAGACGCTTCGCCAGACGACCTTCGGCGACAAGCGGGCGGGCGACGCGCTGAACATCGAGATCGAGCGGCAGACCCAAGTGCTGGTCGATACCGTGCGCGACACGCTGGAAGAGAAACTCGGGCCGCTGCTGCCCGCCCTGAAAGACCTGCTGCGCGAACGCGGCGTGGAGATCGACGCATGAGCATGAACCAGGACACGACCATCCCCAACGACACCCAGGTCATCGCCGACACCGTCGAATGGCTGGAAAAGGCCGTCATCGGCCTGAACCTGTGCCCCTTCGCCAAGGCGGTGCATGTGAAGGAACAGATCCGCTATGTCGTCAGCGCCGCGACCACGCCGGACGAGTTGCTGGCCGACCTCGTGCGCGAGCTGGAGACGCTGGCCGAAGCCTCGCCCGAGAAGACCGAGACCACGCTGCTGATCCACCCGCAGGTGCTGGGCGACTTCATGGACTACAACGATTTCCTCGACGTGGCCGACTCCGCCGTGGAGGAACTGCAGCTCGACGGCATCCTGCAGGTCGCCAGTTTCCACCCCGACTACCAGTTCGACGAGACCCACCTCGACGACATCGAGAACTTCAGCAACCGCGCGCCCTACCCCACGCTGCACCTGCTGCGCGAGGACAGCATCGACGCCGCGGTCGCTGCTTTCCCAGACGCCGGAGACATCTACGAGCGCAACATCGAGACGCTGAAGGCGCTCGGCCACGCGGGCTGGAAGCGGCTGTTCATGCGCTGAATTGCCAGGGGAAGGCGGTGTAAGTCCGCGCTGCAATTGAACAATCTGGATTGACCCCTCGCTTTTCCCTGTTTCGCGGATGTTGCGGATGCCGTTAGACTGCGCTCCCAATCCACCCTCGGACGGAGATCGACATTGATTCCACGCACCGCGAAGACCCCCCTGACCTGCCTCAGTCTCGCCGCCGCGCTATTCGTGGTTGCACCCGCCAGCCGGGCCGCAGAAGAGCAAACCGTCAGTGAGGTTTCCCGGGCTGTGGCCGCCGAATCGTCGGAGTCCGCCGCCTCGGCGGTCTCGCAGTTCGAGCGACTGGTGGAACGTCCGATCGAGCGCATGACCAGCGCAGCCACTTCCGCCGCGACCACCGCCGCCAATGTCGCGACGACCGTCGCGGTGACCGCCGCCAGCACGGCGACCAACGCCGCCATGGGGGCCGCCACGGCCGCGACAGCCGCCGTGTTCAGCGTGGCCAATGTCGCCACCAGCACCGCAGTCAGTGCCGCCACCGCTGCGGCCACGCTGTTCCAGACCGGCCGCGTGTCGTTCTATGCCGACAAGTTCCATGGCCGACCGACCGCCAGCGGCACCCCCTACGACGCCAGCGAGATGACGATGGCGCACCGCACGCTGCCCATCGGCACGCAGGTCATGATCACCAACACCGCCAACCAGCGCAGCGTGGTCGTCACGGTCAACGACCGTGGCCCGTTCATCGGCGGCCGTGTAGCGGACCTTTCCCGCGCTGCAGCCGAGAAACTCAACATGCTCCGCTCCGGCATCGCCGAAGCCACGCTGTACGTGCTGCCAGCCTCCGGCAACAAGCAGCAGGACGGCAAGACCCGGAATCGCTGATCAGCCGCGCTTGGCGAGCAGCGCCCGCGCCACCCGCGAGCCCGAAACCCGTCCCAGCTCCGCGCTGATCCAGGCGCCGCAGTCGACCAGCGTATCCAGATCAATGCCGGTCGTTGCACCCAGCCCGTGCAGCAGCCAGACGATGTCCTCGGTGGCGACATTGCCGGTCGCGCCCTTGGCATAGGGACAGCCGCCCAGCCCGGCGACCGAACTGTCGAACACCCGCACCCCCATTTCGTAGCTCGCGCAGACGTTGGCCACGCCCATGCCGTAGGTGTCGTGGTAGTGCCCGGCGAGGTGGGCCATCGGCACCCGCGCCGCCACCGCTTCGAGCATCCGCCCCACGCTTGCCGGGTTACCGATGCCGATCGTGTCCCCGAGCGAAACCTCGACGCAGCCGAGATCCCGCAGCCGCCACGCGACATCGGCGACGGCCTGCGGGGCGATGGCGCCCTCGTAAGGACACCCGACCACACACGAGAGGTAGCCCCGCACCCGCACACCCGCCGCCTGCGCCGCCGCCAGGATCGGCGCGAAGCGGGCGATGGACTCGGCGATCGAGCAGTTGATGTTCTTCTGCGAGAACGCTTCGGAGGCCGCCGCGAACACCGCCACCTCCTGCGCGCCAGCCGCCACCGCCGCCTCGAAGCCCTTCAGGTTCGGCGTCAGCACCGGGTAGTTCACGCCCGGAAACTCGGCCGCGGACGGCAAGCCGGCCATCACCTCGGCATGGTCGGCCATCTGCGGCACCCACTTCGGCGAGACGAACGCGGTCGCCTCGATGTCCCTCAGCCCGGCGGCAGCGAGCTTGCGGATCAGCGCCAGCTTGGTCGCGGTGGGAATGGGCTGCTGTTCGTTCTGCAGGCCATCACGCGGGCCGACTTCGACGATGCGGACATCCCGCTGCGGTTGCATGTCCAGCAGATTCATGGCTGCACCTCGGCTTCAAAGTCCACCAGATCGACGCCATCCGTGACCTGATCGCCGGCCGCGAAGTGGAACGCCTTCACCAGCCCCTTGGCGGGTGCGCTGATGGTGTGTTCCATCTTCATGGCTTCGAGCACGAGCAGCGGGGCGCCTTTCTCGACCACGCTGCCAACCGCCGCGATCAGCGCGATCACCTTGCCGGGCATCGGCGCTTTCAGGCCGCCCGCATGGTCATCGCCGCCGCCGCCCGCACTGAGCGCGCCCACGACCGTGATCGGCCACGAGCGGCCCTCGAAGAACACCTGCCGCCGCTCGCCGCTGGTGACGACGGCCGCGCTGACCCGGCGCTCGCCGAGCTGCGCATGCACCGTGCCGCTCGGGCCGAACTGGCCGCGCACGGTCAGCGACTGGCCGCCAATCGTCAGGACATGGCCCTGGCCGCCGCTGACGTAGGCCACGCCGACCGGCTGCACCTCGTCGCCGAAGCGCAGCGTCAACGTGCGCTGTGCGGTCGAGTTCAGGCGCCAGCCGTCGAGCACCGACCACGGGGAATCGTCGCGCACGCCCTGCCCCTCGCGCTGCAGTTCGGCCAGCGCCGCCAAGGCCCAGACCGCCTGAGGCACCGGCTGCGGCGCGGGGAAGAGCACGGCGTTTTCCCGCTCGATCAACGCCGTGTCCAGGTCGGCATTGGCAAACGCGGGCGCCGTCACCAGCCGCTGCAGGAACTCGACGTTGTTCGACACGCCGACGACGCGGTACTGCGCCAGCGCCGCCCGCATCCGCGCCAGCGCCCGCGGCCGGTCGCGGTCCCAGACGATGAGCTTGGCGATCATCGGGTCGTAGTGCGGCGAGATCTCGTCGCCCTGCTCGACGCCGGTATCGACGCGCACATGGTCGCTCTCGGCCGGTGGCACCAGATGCACGAGGCGCCCGGTGGACGGCAGGAAACCGCGGTCCGGGTCTTCGGCGTAGATCCGGGCCTCCAGCGCGTGGCCGTCGAGCGTGAGCTGTTCCTGGCGCAGCGGCAGCGGCTCGCCGGACGCGACGCGCAGTTGCCACTCCACGAGGTCCAGCCCGGTGATCATCTCGGTGACCGGGTGCTCGACCTGGAGCCGGGTGTTCATCTCCATGAAGTAGAACGAGCCGTCCTGGTGGGCGATGAACTCGACCGTGCCCGCGCCGACGTAGCCGACCGCCTTGGCCGCCTCCACCGCCGCCTGGCCCATCGCGGCGCGGCGCTCGGGGGTCATGCCGGGGGCGGGCGCTTCTTCCAGCACTTTCTGGTGGCGACGCTGCACCGAGCAGTCGCGCTCGAAGAGGTAGACGCAGTCGCCCTGCGTGTCGCCAAAGACCTGGATCTCGATGTGGCGCGGCCGGAGAACGTACTTCTCGACCAGCACATGCTGATCGCCGAACGCGTTGATTGCTTCGCGCTGGCATGAGGCAAGCGCTGCTTCGAAATCCTCGGCGCGATCGACACGGCGCATGCCCTTGCCGCCGCCGCCCGCGCTGGCCTTGATCAGCACGGGGTAGCCGATGCGCACGGCCTGCTCGGCGAGGAAGGCGGGTTCCTGGCGGTCGCCGTGGTAGCCGGGGGTCAGCGGCACGCCGGCTTTTTCCATCAACGCCTTGGCGGCGGACTTGCTGCCCATCGCCCGGATCGCCGACGCGGGCGGGCCGATGAAGACGATGCCGGCCTCGGCGCAGGCGTCGGCGAAGGTATCGTTCTCGGACAGGAAGCCGTAGCCGGGATGCACCGCCTGCGCGCCAGTGGCGCGGGCGACTTCGAGGATCTTGTCGGCGCACAAGTAGCTTTCACGCGCAGCCGGCGGGCCGATCAGCACGGCCTCATCGGCCATGCGGACGTGGCGGGCGTTGGCGTCGGCTTCGGAGTACACCGCGACGGTCGCGATGCCCATGCGCCGCGCCGTC
>JBEEMX010000029.1:0-14021 GCA_041192465.1 Pseudomonadota bacterium
CACCGCCAGCACGATCGGCACCAGCTTGACCTCGGTCGGCCGGGCGTAGTCCATGAACTTGTCGATGATGGCGTCGAGCTGGTCGATGTCGGCAGCCATGTTGCGCTTGGCATCCTCGTCGTAGACGCTCATCTCGATTTCCAGCCGGATGCGGGCCAGCGGGGTGCGCAGGTCGTGCGAGATGCCGGCCAGCATCACGGCGCGGTCGTCCTCGATCTTGGCGAGTTCACGGGCCATGCGGTTGAAGCCGCGGTTGACCTCGCGGATCTCGCGGGTCGTGGTGTGCTCGTCGAGGCTGGGGGTGTATTCGCCGTCGCGGATGCGGCTGGCGGCGATCGACAACTGGCGCAGCGGCCGGTTGATCAGCCCGGCGATCAAGGCCGACCCGCCCAGCGTCAGCAGGAAGGTCAGCCCCATCACCGCGAACGTCGTCTTGCCTGTCACCGCCGGCTGCACACGGCCGCGGTCGGCCTGCAGCCAGTAGTTGTCGGTCTCGATCAGGAAGCCGACCCACAGCCCCGACTTGCCATTCACGCTGCTGGCGATGATGGTCTGCGGCCCGAGCTGGCTGCGCAGCTCGGAGCCGATGGCGCGGGTGAAGCGGTCGATCTCGAACGGCTCCCAGCGGTCGTTCGGCTCACGCGGCTGGAGCTTCACCGCCTCCTGCTCGGCGATGTTCTTGACCAGCGCCACGCGGTTCACCTGGTCGGTGTAGCGCAGCGCGGCGCGCGAGAGGTTGACGAGGCTGGCGATCTGCTGCGCGGCCTGCACGCCCCGCGGCTCCAGCTCCAGGAAGCGCAGCGTGTACACCCACCCCAGAATGCCCACGCCCAGCATCAGCGACAGCAGCAGGAAGGTCCGCCAGAACAGGCTCATCGGCATGTAGCGGCGCACCACCGTGCCCAGCCCTCGGGCCAAAAGACTGAACAGCGACTCGCGAGAAGCCTGGGGCTGGGGGTAGGAGGAACTCGTGGAGGCCATGGAAGGGGTCAGCAACGTCGGTTGGTCACCACGCGCTGGCCAAGCCGCTCGCAGTGGATCCCCTGACTACAGATGTGGGTGGTCACGGTAAATGAAACCAAATGTATCAGGGGTGGAGGCATTACGCAGCACCGTCCGGCACGAACACGTACCCGACACCCCAGACGGTCTGGATGTAGCGCGGCTGGGACGGGTCCGGCTCGATCATCTTGCGCAGGCGGGAGACTTGGACATCAAGGCTGCGGTCGAACGGTTCGAACTCGCGTCCACGGGCCAGTTGCGCCAGCTTGTCGCGGCTGAGCGGCTGGCGCGGATGGCGCACCAGGGCCTTGAGCATCGAGAATTCGCCGGTGGTCAGCGAGATGACTTCGCCTTCGCGGGTCAGGCGGCGCAGCGCGAGATCGAATTCGAAGGGACCGAAGATCACAGTCTGCGCATCGCGCGACGGGGCACCGGGCGCTTCCATGACCGGACGGCGGCGCAGCACGGCGTGGATGCGGGCCAGCAGTTCACGCGGGTTGAAGGGCTTGGGCAGGTAGTCGTCGGCGCCGACTTCGAGGCCGACGATGCGGTCCACGTCCTCGACCTTGGCCGTGAGCATGATGATCGGCGTCAGGTCGTTGGCGGCACGCAGGCGGCGGCAGATCGACAGACCATCTTCGCCCGGCAGCATCAGGTCCAGCACGATCAGGTCGATGGTTTCACGGGTCAGGATGCGGTTCAGTGCCTTGGAGTCTTCGGCGAGCAGCACCTCGAACCCTTCCTGGGTGAGGTAGCGGCGCAGCAGGTCGCGGATGCGGGCGTCGTCGTCCACAACGACGATTCGGTCGGTGCGCTGGGCGTTGGCGGTGGTCATGGGGCGTACTCCGAATTTGTAACAGGGGCGATTCTGCGCAGGTCTGCCAACTTTTTCATCCAGTCTGACCCCCTGTTACATTTCTTGCGCTCTGGCTTACCGCGATTCAGTGTGAATTATTCCCGACCTTGTGGCGGTCCCCAATCGTTGAAACTACCCAATCCACGCTTGGAGGACCACCCGATGACCCCAATGAACAACAGCCGCCGCCCGCATTGGCCCAAGGCGCTGGTCGCGCTCAGTCTGGCCTGCGCCGCGCCACTTGCCGCCGTGGCCGCGGACAGCCCGCCCGCCCACCAGCTCGCCTTCAGCGCCAGCGCCAGCCTGGAGATCGCGCACGACGTGCTCACCGTGTCCTTGCAGGCGATGCGCGAGGGCAATGACGCCGCCGTGGTGCAGTCGGCGCTCAAGCAGGTGCTCGACACCGCCTTGAACGAAGCGCGCAAGGCGGCCGATCCCGCCGCACTGGCGGTGCGCACGGAGGGCTTCAACCTGTCGCTGCGCTACGGCCGCGATGGAAAACCCAGTGGCTGGACGGGCACTGCAGGTCTGGTGCTGGAGGGCCGGGACATCGCCCGCGTGGCCGCGACGGCCGGCAAGCTGACCGGCATGAACATCGTCGGCACCGGCTACAGCCTGTCCCGCGAGTTGCGCGAACGCCACGAATCCACGCTCACGGCGCAGGCGATCCAGAAATTCCGCAGCCGCGCCGAGGAGATGGCGCGCCAGTTCGGCTACAGCGGCTACCAGTTGCGCGAGGTGAATGTGCAGACCAGCGACAGCGAACTCGGTGTGCGCCCGCCGGTCGTGATGATGCGGTCCAGCGCCGTCCAGGCCGATGCTGCGCCACTGCCCACCGAAGGCGGCAAGGGCCTGCTCAGCGCCACCGTGCAGGGAACGGTGACGCTGACGCGCTGACCGGATGGTCCGGCTGCGTTATTGGGCCGTCCAGCCGCCGTCCACGTTCCAGGCCACGCCGCGCACGTTGTTGGCGGCGGGCGAGCACAGGAAGACCGCGAGTTCGCCCAGCTCTTCCGGCGTGGTGAACTGCAGCGAGGGCTGCTTTTCACCCAGCAGGCGGCGCACAGCCTCCGCGTTGTCCACACCGTCCTTGGCCGCGCGGGCATCGACCTGCTTCTGCACCAGCGGAGTCAGCACCCAGCCCGGGCAGATGGCGTTGCAGGTCACGCCGGTGGTGGCATTTTCCAGCGCCGTGACCTTGGTCAAGCCGATCACACCGTGCTTGGCCGCCACATACGCGGACTTCTGCGCCGACGCCACCAGCCCGTGGACCGAGGCGATGTTGATGATGCGGCCCCAATTCTTCGCCTGCATCGCTGGCAGGGCCAGCCGCGTCGTGTGGAAGGTGGAGCTGAGGTTGATGGCGATGATGGCGTCCCAGCGTTCGGCGGGGAAGTCTTGCACCGGGGCGACATGCTGGATGCCGGCGTTGTTCACCAGGATGTCCACGCCACCGAACTCGGTTTGCGCGTAGGCCATCATCGCCGCGATCTCGGCGGGCTTGCTCATGTCTGCCCCGTGGTAGCCGACCTGCACGCCCAGCGCCGCCACCGCCGCCTTCGGGCCGTCCACGTCGCCGAAGCCATTGAGAATGACGTTGGCGCCCTGGCGTGCCAGGCACAGCGCCACGCCCAGCCCGATCCCGCTGGTGGAGCCGGTGACCAAGGCAGTTTTACCTTTCAGCATGAATTCATCCTCTGGTGGTTGGTTAACATCCATTATCGGGCGCGAATCCGAGCCGTCCCTGACACCGTTCCCCCTGCCGCCCCCATGCAAGAACCCCGTCTGCACCATGTCACCTGCGCCAACCCGAAGGGCCTGCACCGCATGGCTTACTGGGAGTGGGGCGCGCAGGACAACCCCCGCGTCGTCGTCTGTGCCCATGGCCTGTCGCGCCAGGGCCGCGATTTCGACACGCTCGCGCAGGCGCTGGCGGCCGATTTCCGGGTGGTCTGCCCGGATGTCGTCGGGCGCGGCCAGTCGGACTGGCTGCCCGATCCCATGCTGTATGCCGTGCCGACCTACGTGGCCGACAGGGTGACGCTGCTGGCGCGGCTGAATGTGCCGCAGGTGTCGTGGGTCGGCACGTCGATGGGCGGGTTGATCGGCATGGCGCTGGCATCGCTGCGTCCACTGGGGGGAGGATCGCCGGTTTCCCGGCTGGTGCTCAACGATGTCGGACCAGTGATCGAGTTTGCTTCGTTGCAGCGCATCGGCGCGTACCTGGGTGCGCCGATGCGGTTTGCGTCGGTGGAGGCAGGCGCGGATTTCCTCTGGAGCATCTCGCAGAGTTTCGGTCCGCACACCCGAGACCAGTGGGTGGCCTTGACCCGCCCGCAACTCAAACCGGCGCCGGAAGGCGGCTGGATGTTCAGCTACGACCCGGCGATCGCCGTGCCCTTCCGGGCCTTCACGCCCGACCTCGCCGCGTTCAGCGAGGCCATGCTCTGGGCCGCTTACGACAGCATCACGGCGCCCACGCTGCTGGTGCGCGGACAGAACTCCGACCTGCTCTCGGCCGAAACCGCCCGGACCATGGGTCGGCGCGGACCGCAGGCACCGTGCGTGGAATTCGCCGGCGTCGGGCACGCCCCCACCCTGATCGCCGACGACCAGATCGCCTGCGTGCGCGATTTCCTGCTGGCCTGAGGTCGTCCGCGTGAAGAGTACCCGCCTCAATCCCGCTGAGGCCGCAGCCCCCATCGTCCAGTTGGCCGCCGACACCACCGGCGACACCGGTGAAGCCACCTCGATCGCACAGGAGATGAACCGGCTGGACCGGGCACGCCAGTTTGCGCAGCCGCTGCTGGCCAACAGCCACTTCGACACCGGTGAAAATGCGCTCGACCATGCCGACGGTGTGGCCGAGATCCTGCGTGGCATCGGCGCAGCGCCTTCGATGCAGGCAGCGGTCTACCTGGTCTATGCCGGTGACTACCTGAGCGAGCCGGAAACCGTGGTCGAGCAGGCGTTCGGCGCCTCGTATGCCAGTCTGGTCACGCACACGCGGCAGCTCGTGCGCATCCAGCGCAATGCGCGCAACGCCTGGACCGACGAAACCGACCGCGAGCTGCTGGCCGAGCAACTGGAGCGGGTGCGCAAGATGCTGCTGGCGTTTTCGCGCGATCTGCGGGTGGTGCTGCTGCGGCTGGCGTCGCGGTTGCAGACGCTGCGGTTCTACGCGGCCACCAAGGCGCCGTGTCCGGTGGCGCTGGCCCGCGAGGCGCAGCAGGTGTTCGCGCCGCTGGCCAGCCGGCTGGGCATCTGGCAGATCAAGTGGGAGCTGGAGGACTTGGCTTTCCGCTTCCTGCGCCCGGACGACTACAAGCGCATTGCCACCGAGCTGGCCGAAAAACGCACCGAGCGCGAGCAGGGCATCGACGCTGCGCGGGAGCATCTGGCACGCGAACTGGCGCAGGTCGGTCTGCAGGCGGAGGTCTTCGGCCGCCCGAAGCACCTGTATTCCATCTGGAAGAAGATGCAGGGCAAGCAGCTCAAGCTGTCCGGGGTGTTCGATCTGCGTGCGCTGCGGGTGATCGTGGCATCGGTGCCGGACTGCTACGCTGCGCTCAGCCGGGTCCACGATGTCTGGCGGCCGCTGCCGGAGGAGTTCGACGACTACATCGCTCGGCCCAAGCCGAATGGCTACCAGTCGCTGCACACCGTCGTGTTCGACCAGGACAATCGGCCACTGGAGATCCAGATCCGCACCCGCGAGATGCACGACCACGCCGAAAGCGGTGTGGCAGCGCACTGGGCGTACAAGGAAGCCGGCACCAAGGGCTATGCGGGCGTGAGCGCGGTGGGGGACTTCGAGGGCAGGGTGGCGCAGGCGCGGCGGGCAGTGTTGCAGCAGTTGCTGGCCTGGGAGCGCGATTTCATCGGCCACAACACGCCTGCCCAGAGTTTTTTCGAAGAGCGTATCTACGTCTTCACGCCGCAGGCCCGGCTGATCGAGTTGCCCGCGGGCGCCACCGCGATTGATCTGGCCTACAACCTGCACACCGACCTCGGCCACCGATGCCGCGGCGCGCGCGTGGATAGCCAGATGGTGCCGCTGAACACGCCGCTGGTGAGCGGTCAGACGGTCGAGGTGATTTCCGCGAAGGAGGGCGGACCGTCGCTGGACTGGCTCAACCCGCAGCTTGGCTACCTCAAGAGCCAGCGGTCGCGGGCCAAGGCGCGGGCGTGGTTCAACGCGCGGGCCTTGCAGGAGACGATTGCCCGCGGGCGCGAGGCGGTGGACAAGCTCCTGCAGCGCGAGGGCAAGACGGCGGTCAAGCTCGACGATCTCGCCGGGCAGCTCGGTTTCCGCAATGCCGAAGCCCTGTTCGAGGTGGTCGGCAAGGACGAGTTCTCGCTGCGCAACATCGAGAGCGTGCTGCGGCCACCGGTGCCGGTGATGCCGCCAACGCCTGAGTCCGAGATGCCGCTGTTCAAGCCGGCAGCAGCCGGGCCAGGTGGACGCAGCGCGGTGCTGGTCGTTGGCGTCGAATCGCTGCTCACGCAACTGGCCCACTGCTGCCGGCCTGCGCCACCCGATGCCATTGGCGGTTTCGTCACGCGCGGCAAGGGGGTCGCGGTCCACCGGGCCGACTGCGCCAACCTGCGGCAACTGGCTTGCCGGAATCCGGAGCGCATGATCGATGTCCAGTGGGGAGAGGCCGCCTCCGTGCTGGGCCGGCCGGCGGTGTATCCCGTCAATCTCTCGGTCATTGCGCAGGACCGGCAGGGGCTGCTGCGCGACATCTCCGAGGTCTTTGCGCGCGAAAGATCCAATGTCATCGGCGTCAACACCCAAACCGTGCGCGACACGGCACGGATGACCTTCACGATCGAGGTCCGTGACGCGGCGGCACTCGGCCATGTGCTGCGCCAGGTGAGCGAAGTGAGCGGGGTTCAAAGTGCCAGAAGAAAATAAGTGGGCTTAAACGATTGACTGAATATAAAAACACGCTATAGTTCGAGGCTCTTCAGGCGCATAGCTCAGTTGGTTAGAGCACCACCTTGACATGGTGGGGGTCGTTGGTTCGAATCCAATTGCGCCTACCAGAAGCCAGAAACTCAGTTTTGAAGACCCCAGGCGCATAGCTCAGTTGGTTAGAGCACCACCTTGACATGGTGGGGGTCGTTGGTTCGAATCCAATTGCGCCTACCAGGATTGCATCGAAAAGGCGCTGACAGCACGCATACTGTCAGCGCCTTTTTCGTTGCACACAGGAGAGAGTTGCATGCCATCGAATCGCCGCGCCGCCGAACCGGCCACCCCAGGTCAACCCGACGGACCCCGTGTGCTCAAGAAGTACCCGAACCGGCGCCTCTACGACACGCAGTCGAGCAGCTACATCACGCTCACCGATGTGAAGCAGATGGTGCTGGACTCGGAGCACTTCGAGGTCCGCGACGCCAAGTCGAGCGAAGACCTGACGCGCAGCATCCTCCTGCAGATCATCCTGGAAGAGGAGAGCGCCGGCATGCCGATGTTCTCGACCCAGATGCTGGCGCAGCTCATCCGGTTCTACGGCCACACCATGCAGGGCATGATGGGCGATTACATGGAGCGCAACCTCCAAGGGTTTGTCGATCTGCAGAAACGCTTCGCCGACCAGACCGGCGGCCTCTACGAAGGCAAGGCGTTCAATCCGGAAGCCTGGGCGCAGTTCATGGCCGTGCAGCCCCCTGCGATGCAGCACATGATGAGCAACTACCTCGGTCAGTCGAAGTCGCTCTTCACGCAGATGCAGGAAATGCAGGAAAAGATGCAGAAGCAGGCCGAGAGTTTTTTCCCTGGCATGGCAGGTTTCACGCCGCCTGCACCCAAGCCCTGAGTACAGGCCACACGTTGTCGAGGATGCGTGGATGGGCGTCCGCGTTCGGGTGAATGCGGTCCGGCTGGAACCAGCGCACCGGGTCGGGATCGTCGGCGATGCCTGCCAGCAGGAAGGGCACCAGCGCAGTCCCTTCCGCCTTGGCAACTTGCCCGAACATCGCCTGAAAGTCGCGCGTGTAAGCGCCACCGTAGTTGGGTGGCACCTGCATCCCCACCACCATCACCTGCGCGCCGGCTGCCTTGGTCACCTGCGCGATGGCGATCAAGTTGTCCTGGCTGCTCTTCAGCGGCAGTCCGCGCAGCGCGTCGTTGCCACCGAGTTCGATCACCACATGCGTCGGCCGGTGCTGCGAGAGCAGGGCACCGATGCGCGAACGACCGCCCGAGGTCGTGTCGCCGCTGATGCTGGCGTTGACGACCGCGGCGGTGATCTTTTCTTTCGCCAGCCGTGCTTCCATCAATGCGACCCAACCGGTGCCGCGTGCCAGTCCGTATTCCGCAGACAGGCTGTCGCCCAACACCAGGATCTTGCGCGGTGCCGCTGCGGTGGCAAGACCGACCGCCACGCAGGCCAGCAAGCCCGCGATACAGTCGCGGCGCGTCCAAACAGCAGTGTCAGTGTCAACAGGGTTCAGCATGGGTGTAGCGATCATTGAAATCGACAGCGTGAGCAAGCGCGTCCGGGATTCCGCTGGAGAGCTGACGATTCTGCATGAGATCAGTTTCCAGCTCGCAGCGCAGGAATCTGTGGCGATCGTCGGGGCGTCGGGGTCGGGCAAGAGCACCTTGCTGTCGATCCTGGCCGGACTGGACACGCCCAGCAGCGGCACCGTCCGGCTCGACGGCATCGATCTGTTCGCGCTGGACGAGGATGCACGCGCGGCGGTGCGGGGTGCGCGCATCGGCTTCGTGTTCCAGAGCTTCCAGCTCATGGGCCATCTGAGTGCGCTCGAAAACGTGATGCTGCCGCTGGAGCTGCGTGGTGAGCGCAAGGCGCGGGCGCTGGCCACCGAGATGCTCGGCCGCGTCGGGCTGGGGCAGCGGCTGGGGCATTACCCGAAGCTGCTGTCGGGCGGCGAGCAGCAGCGGGTGGCACTGGCACGGGCGTTCGTGGTGCGGCCGGCGCTGCTGCTGGCGGATGAGCCGACCGGGAGCCTCGACCACGCGACGGGCGAGTCGGTGATGCAGTTGATGTTCGAACTGAACCGCGAGGTGGGCACGACGCTGATCCTCGTCACGCACGATCCGCGCATCGCCGAACGCTGCGACCGGCAGATCCGCCTTGAAGCCGGGCGCATGCACAGCGAGATCAGGGCGTAAGCCAGGGCTGAGATACCATCGCTGGCTATGTCAGGAACACTACTTTTTGGTTTCCACGCGGTGCAGGTCCGTCTGAAGATGGCGCCTGACTCCGTTCGTGAAGTCCACATCGACGCGGCCCGCCGCG
The DNA here is from genome assembly GCA_041192465.1 of Pseudomonadota bacterium. GTDB lineage: Bacteria > Pseudomonadota > Gammaproteobacteria > Burkholderiales > Burkholderiaceae_C > Sphaerotilus. Next base: position 9,136 of record JBEEMX010000029.1, read on the forward strand.
ATGCGCGGATGCGCCAACTGATCGAGCGGGTGCAGGCCAGCGGTCGCACCGTCGTCGAAAGCGACGGTGCCCGGCTCGACAAGCTGGCTGGCACGACGCGCCACCAAGGCGTCGTGGCGCGGGTCGCGGTGCTGGCGGTGAACCACTCGCTCGACGACCTGCTCGACAGCGTGGACGGCCCGCCGCTCGTGCTGCTGCTCGACAGCGTGACCGATCCGCACAACCTGGGCGCCTGCCTGCGGGTGGCGGACGGGTCGGGGACGCACGCCGTCATCGCGCCGAAGGACCACGCGGTCGGCGTCAACGCCACGGTCGCCAAGGTGGCCAGCGGCGCGGCCGAGTCGGTACCGTACTTCATGGTGACGAACTTGGCGCGAACGATGGGCGAGCTGAAGGAGCGCGACATCCTGGTCGTCGGCACCAGCGACGACGCCGAGCAGTCGATCTACGACCTGGACCTGACCGGGCCGGTGGCGATCGTGCTGGGCGCCGAGGGGCCGGGGATGCGGGCGCTGACGCGCAAGACCTGTGACGTGCTGGTGCGCATCCCGATGCTGGGTGCGGTCGAGAGCCTGAATGTGTCGGTTGCCTCGGCCGTTTGCCTGTACGAAGTGCTGCGCCAACGTTCGCGCAAAGGAGTTTCCGCATGAAGACACCTCTGATCGTGCTGCTGCTCGCCGCCGCCGCGCTGGCCGGCTGCACCCAGGAAAAGCAGAACGAGATCCGCCGCAGCGTGCAGAACTGGACCGGCACGAACGGCGTGCTGGAGGTCTATGCGGGTGACAAGCTGGTGCGGCGCTTCATCAAGATCGACAAGATGAGCACTGCCTACGGCACCGACGACAAGGTGGCCCGGCCGTACCGCTATGGCTACGGCGTGCTCGACGAGAACCTCAACGGCACGCAGGACGAGGGCGAGAAGCGCGTCTACTTCGAGGTCAGCGACTACTCGACGGCCTACGTGTTCTACGAGAGCCCACGCTGAACTGACCATCAGGCGTCAGACGTTCTCGCGCAGCAGCAGCGCGACATTGCGCTCGGCCAGTGCCGCAATGGTGCGCGACGGGTTCAGCCCCACCGCCCGCGGCACGATCGCCCCGTCCATCACGTACAGCCCCGGGTAGTTGAACACCTGCCCCCGGGCGTCCACCACCCCGTCGGCCGCCGTCAAACCCATGTTGCAGCCGCCCAGCGGGTGTGGCGTGACCAGGTTTTTCCACAGCGTCCAGGTGGGCGGCACCTTCGGCTCACCGCCCGTCGCCACCGACAGCCGCGTGTGCGCCTCGATCATCGACTCGATGACCACCTCGGAACGCCGGCTGTCCCAGTCCAGCCGCAAGGTGCGCCGCCACGGCGCGTACCACGGGCGACCCAGCCGCAGACGGCCATCGCCCGGCTCCATCGCCTGCCCGAACCACGGCATCATCTGGCTGAACGGGTCGCCGTCATCGACGAGGGCGCCCAGTTCCTTCAGCAGGTCGTGCAGCCGGCCGCGCCGGGTCTTGGCGAGGTGGCGCCGGACGAAGTTCCCCGCGAGGTTCGGGATGCCACCGTCCTCGACGAACAGTGCCTGACCTTGCGGGCCGGTGTTGTCGAGCAGGTCGATGGCGGCCGAGATGGTCACGCCGTGCGACGGGGAGATCCGGCGGTTCTTGTAAAGCGCGGGGGTCACGAAGTCGCCGTTGAACGCCCAGCCGTGGCCCAGTCGGGGGGACAGCGCGGGCAGCGTGCGGTGTTCGTCGCGGCAGCGCAGCAGCAATTCGGTGCTGCCGATGGAGCCGGCGCCCAGCAGCACGCGCGTGGCCGTCACGCTGCCCGCTCGCCGGGTGCCGTTCTCCGTGTCGATCACGTCGAAATGCACCCGCCAGCCCGGGTTCAGCGGTTCGAGTCGCTGGACAAGGTGCAGCGGCCGGATCTCCGCGCCATGGCGCTTGGCAACCGCCAGGTAGTTGAGGTCCAGCGTGTTCTTCGCCGAAACCTGGCAGCCGATGTCGCAGTTGCCGCACTGGACACAGGTGCCTTGCGGGACGCCGTGGATGTTGATGAACTTCACCGAATGACGGTCGTGACGCGCATCCGGTCGGGTCGCGTCCCAGGTGTCGCTGAAGCTCACCGCCAGCGGCAGCTTGCGGAAGCGGTCGCCCCAGCCGCAGGCGTCGGCGGCCTCGCGCATCAGCCGGGTTCGCTCTGACAGTTGGTTGTCGGGCAGCTCCCGCACCGCCAGCATCCGCCCGACTTCGGCGTAGTGCGGCTGCAGGGCCTCAAAGGTGATCTCCGGAGGCCAGCCGCGGTGAAACGCCTCGGGCTTGGCCTCCACCGAGACATTGGCATAGATCAGCGAGCCGCCGCCCACGCCCGCACCCGCCACCACCCACATGTCGGAAAACGCCCGCACGTCGGCCCAGCCGTTGAACCGGTGCGCGTGGTCCTGGTTCCACAGCCAGGGGTCGCCCTCGTCACGCGGGTAGGTCTTGGGGGTCCATTGACGGCCGCGCTCCAGCACCAGCACCCGGCGCCCAGCCTCGGCCAACCGGCAGGCCGACACGGCACCGCCAAAACCACTGCCGATGACCACGGCGTCGAAGTCAAGTGAACTCGGGGTTATGTGGGTGGTCATGGCGATGCGGCTCCACGCAGGATGACGATGGGCGGTTCGATCAACTGGGGTTCAAGGGCATGGGCACCAGCACTGGCGGCGGGCACAAAGCGCGGGCCGGTGCTGTCCGGGGTGGCGCGCAGCTTCCAGGTCATGCCCATCCGCGCCTCCTGCTTCACGTTCTTCGCCACCGACCAGCGTCGGCAGACCTGTTCCAGCTTGAGCGGGTACAAGGTCAGCCGGTCGCCGCTGAAGTGCAGGCGCAGGAAACACTTGTGGTCGGCGATGCGCTGCGAAGAAAACACCTCTTCGCTGTGCAGATCCCACAGCATGTTGGTCACCACCATCCAGGCGCCGAACAGCAGCCCGCCCAGGCCACCCCCGAGCAGCAGCGCCTCGGCCAGGAACAGCAGCACCTGCCGCCCGCTGTCGAGGGGCAGTTGCAACGCCGCGAGGTTCACCCGACCCATCAGCCACAGCAGGCCGACGGCCAAGCCCAGGTGCAGCACGCCATGCACGATGCCCGCGGTGAAGGCCAGCTTGCCGGCACGCTTGACGCCGGACGCCGACAGCAGGCCGCAGCCGGCGATGATGGCCGCGGCGAACAGCACGGAGGCGGGGCTGTGCGCCATGACCCGGTACAGCTCCCGCCAGGCGTCCAGCAGGTGAGCCAGCGTCGGTTCCAGCTTCGACAGGGCTTCCATCAGGCTGAGGTTGTCCAGCGCCGGGTTCGGCACCTTGCTCGCGCTCTGCACCATCCACACGAACAGCAGGTACAGCACCGCGAGCATGGCGCAGAACGACACGTTGCGCGTCGGCAGGCGCCAGGCCCGGTTGCGCAACTGCCGGGAGGTGGCCGGGTCCGGGTAGACGGCGGCCAGCGTGTGGTGCTGCTTGACCCCGCCGACGGTGATCGGCTCGGGAGGGTCGGGGAGCTGGTGCGTGCTGTGCAGGAATGCGCCGCCGCCGCCGCAGGTGATGCGCTGCGGTCCCGGGCTGCCGTCCTTTGGCTGGAAACGGGCATCGTGGTGCGAGTCGCCCGCGAGCACCACGGCCAGGTGCTCGCCCAGCAGTTGCTCGATCTCCCGCAGACTGCGGAACCGCGGCGTCTGGGTCTCGATGGAGGGCAGGGCCTTGCGCCCCTCGCGTGCCACCCGCTCGGCTTCGTCCACCCAGCTCGGCTCGGGTGCGCAGAGGATGACGCGGTCCCCATGCGCCAACCGTGCCCGCATCTCCTCGAAATACTGGTGCTGCGGCCGGTCGATGGCCGACTCCAGTTGCAGGTCCAGCCCCCAGATCCACCAGCCGTCCGGCAGTTTCAGCACGTAGTAGCTGGTGTGCTGGCAGGTGTTCCAGCCGCCGATCGGCTGCCGGCTGCAGAAAAGCTGGGTGAAGCCACGCAGCCCGTCGTACCAGTCGTGGTTGCCGGGGATCGCCACCATCAGCGGGGCATCTGGCTGCGAGATGGGTTTGTCCTGGTCCCCTCGGGCGGTGGCCAGAACAGGCGGTGGAAAAGCCGCACGGAACGGGTCCACGAAGCGGGTGCGGTAGCCGCCGTGGGTGGGTGTAGGGTAGACCTGATCGCCGCCCAGCAGCAGCACCTGGCCTCGCGGGAGCGTGCGGTTCGTTTCTGCTTCTGCTTGCGGCTCTTTCAGCACCACGTCCCGGCTGACGCACAAGGCCATCGAGTAGGTGGAATCCCAGCCGTCGCCCGTGTCGGCAAGGTAGTCGATCCACACGCCGTCGCCGGGCGGAGCCGAGGCCAAGGGCGTGATCGGGATGGCCGGATTCGAGGCACTCGGGTTGAGCGCGGCCTGCACCTCGCGGGGATCGGCAAAGGCGCCCAGCGTGGCCGCGACGGCGGAGCGCAGTCCTGTCTTGACGAGTTGCAGCGGGCCGAACCAGTTGACCATCGGTTCCTGGGTGTACAGCTCGATGCGGCTGGGCAGGGCGGGGTCGGTCATGGCGTCGAACGCGGGGTGCGCCTCAGGTAGGTGCGGACCAGTTCGGACAGGAAGAACTTGAAGAAACGCCCCACCGCCGCCGCCGCGCTCCGGGGGGAAGGCGCGTTGCTGGCGTGGACCGTGCGGAGCAGCTTCAGCAGGTCGTGTACGCCCAGGCGCAGCACCCCGGCCCCGATGACCTCGCCGCTGGCGTCCGTTCCACGGTGGAGCGTCGTGTACAGCGTCGTGGTCTCGCCCCACAACCGCCAGGGCGGACCCAGCCGCGCATCCGCAGGCGCTCGGCATCGACGAGCCCACCGGCGCGACCTTCGACGATCGCCTCGAGG
>JBEEMX010000030.1:0-13873 GCA_041192465.1 Pseudomonadota bacterium
CGCTGATCACCACCCCGATCGCCAGCGTCACCACCATCAACCGGCTGCCCAGCGCCATCGCCGCCCGCGGCGTGCGCGACGCCAGCCCGGAGATGCGCACGAAGCCGAGCTGCTGCACCGGCAGCATCACCGCTTGCCCCGCCATGCGCACCCGCAGTGCCAGATTGGCCGCGCCGACGGTGGCCGGGTCGGCGTGCATGCCGAGCAGCGCGATGCCACCGTTGGTGAGCATCGCGCCGTTGACGTTGCCGAACACGATCGCCGAGGAGCTGCGCAGCAACTCGCCGATGTAGCGCCGCTCGATGCGCGAACGCTGCACCAGCCCGCGCTGCGCCAGGAAGAACCAGGTGACGCCGCTGGTCAGCAGCGAGACCAGCGCGTAGACGCCGAGCGCGCTCTCCATCGTTGCCACCCGCGGCACGACCCCCAGCAGCACCGCAATGCCGATCAGCCGCACGCCGCTGGTGATGAGCAGCAGCAGGCGTGTCTGCTCCAGCGCCCGCACATACCAGCCCGCGTCGAACGCGAAGCCGACCAGATACGCGCTGGAGGCCAGCATCAGCGGCCACTCGGCATGCGCCCGCAACTGCCACAGTGCCCCACCCGCCACGCTCACCACGCCCGCGCACAGCAAAAGCTTGGTGGCCGTGATATTCCAGAGGATGCGGTGAACGCCCGCCGGGTCGCCCTGGTGGCGCGCAACTTCGCGGATGCCGTACCAGTCGAAGCCGAACTCGATGACCATGCCCAGGAAGGCGGCCAGCGCAGCATAGAACGAGACGATGCCGTAGTCGTGGATGCCCAGCGTGCGTCCGCAGACCACCGCGAAGACGAGCGGAAACGCGAACGTGGCGACGTGGGTCATCGCCAGCTCGACCAGCTTGCGCACGGTGGAGGCGCGGTCAGTGGACATTCATGACCACGCCGACCAGATCGACCTGCTGCGCCCGCAGCTCGGCCACGAGATTGCGCAGGTGCGCCGCAGCACTGTGGTCGCGGCGACCGACCACCAGCGCCTGCGTGCAGGCGGTGGCGATCACCCTGGCATCAGCGGTACCGTGCGCCGCGGGGGTGTCCACGATGACGCGGTCGAACTTGCGCGTCAGCTCGCGCAGCAGCGTGCGGAAGGTGTCGCGCTGCACCAGCTCCTGCGGGTTCGGCGGCGGCGCCCCGACTTGCAGCACATGCAGGTTCGGCAGCGCGTCGATGCGGTCCAGCTCGCCCGCCACCTGCCGGTCGGCCAGGATCGCGGTCAGCCCAGGCCGCGCTGGCAGGTCGAACAGCGTGTGCAGCCGTGGTGCGCGCAAGTTGGCATCCACCAGTACCGTGCGTTGGCCCATCTGGCTGAACACCACCGCCAGATTGGCGGCAATGTGGGTGCGGCCGTCGCCCGACGTTGGGCTGACCACGGCCAGCGCCACCGGCTCCATGCCGCCGGGGCGCAGCATGATCTGGGCGCGCAGGTCGCGGAAAATTTCGGCCTTGTCGCCGTGCGGATCGACGGCGGCGGCCAGCTCCGCGAGGTGCGGTGCAGCCTGTGCGGTCGTGCAGGCGTAGCTGAATTGCCGCGCCAGCGCCTGCACCACATCGTCCGGTTTCACCAGGCGCAGCGCCACGGCTGCATCGCCAAAACGCAGCCCGCGCTCGGCCTGCAGCGTCACGATGCGGGCCACCTCGGCGTCCCCTAGCTGGCACTGGCGGCGCAGGATGTCGCCCAGGCTCAAGGCATGCTGGGGCTCGACAGTGAAACGGGCCTCGTCGATCGGGGAGACCCGGCTGAGTTCGAAGTCGCGCTTCATGTCCATGTTCACGCCGGCAGGCGGCCCGTCGAAGCACCCGGCTTGGGTGGGGTGCGACCGAGCTTCGGCAGCGACAGTCCGGCGCCCTTTCCGGTGGCACTGCGGCGTGCAGGAATCTCCACCAGCAGCGGCAGATCCAGCAGCTCGGGCACATCGTCGGCGCAGCGCAGACGGCGGTTGCGTTGCTCCTGCACCAGCACCACCACCAGCGCCAGCACCGAGCCCAGCAGCGCCGCGACCCCCAGGTTCACGTCCATCTGCGGCGATGCGGCCAGTGCCGGCGGCGAAGCGGTTTTCAGCACTGCGACATTGCTCATGCGCGCCTGGCTTTCGGTGGCGCTCTGCGTGCTGCGGCCGGTCACGGTGTCGAAGGCGGTCTGCGCGTTCTGCACATCCTTCTGCAGCACCCGCGCTTCGTCACGGCGCGCGGTGAGTTCGAGCACCTTGCTGCGCTGCGTCTCCAGCGCCGTGCGGACCTGGCCGAGGCGCTGCTGGTTCACGGTGTCGCTCACGCCCAGGCTGGCGGCCACGCGGCGCGACTCGGAGGCGAGCTGGCTGCGCAACTGCGCAACGGCGGCACGCTGCTCGACGATCGACGGATGGCGATCGCCCAGGCGTGCGCCCATCTCGTTCAGGCGTGTCTCCTGGCGCAACACCTCCGCGGAGAGGCTGCTGATGGCGGGGTTGTTGATGACCTCGGGGGATTTTTCCGGGTTGGCCCGCGCCTGCGACTGGCGGCTGCCGGACTCGCCGGTCTGCGCCTGCAAGGACACCAGTTGCGACGACAGCTCGTTCAGACGTGCCGTTTCGACATCGACCCGCTCCTCCGCGCCGCCAATGGCCAGCAGCCCGTGCTGGCGCTGGAAGTCCGAGAGCTTGGCCTGTGCGGCGTCCAGCGAGGTCCGCAACTGGGTGGCGCGCTCGTCGAAGAAGGTGGTGCTGGTGCGCGCCGGCTCGACGCGCAGCGCCAGGCTCGTGTCCACATAGGCTTGCACGTAGGCGTTGGCGATCTGCGCGGCACTCTGGCGGTCTTCGGCGGTGTAGCCGATCGAAATCACGCCGGACTCCTTGGTCGGCCGCACATCGAGCTTCTTCTTCATTCGCGCGGCTTGCCACTCTCCGAAGTCGCCGACGCCGCCGGTCTTGCTCCGCCAGAGCTGGTGGGTGGCGTCGTTCGGGTCGCGGGTCATGCCGGTGGTGGCCATCACGGCGCGGGCCACGCGCTCGCTCTGCAGCAGATCGACCTGGGTGGACATGTAGGCCGCCGCCTGACCGGACTGCTGCTGTGCCGATGACACCGCCAGCGGATCGGCCGACTTGATGTCCAGCAGCACCATCGACGTGGCGGTGTACTGCTTGGGCAGCAGTGCGCTGACCAGCGCGGTCACGCCCATCACGGTGGCAAGCACCAGGAGGGCGGTGATCCAGCGCGCCTTCAGCGTCAACAGGAATCGGGCTAGTGACATGGATTGATGCGTTTACAGGTTGTAACTTTACAAGATCCGGATATCCGGTGTTTCAGGCGTGTTGGATGAATTTGAGCCTGCTTTACCTCGACAAGCCATCCTTCAGCCATGGGAGAACCCTGATGAACTCCCTACAAAAGCAAGGGGGTCATGTACCTGAAGCAAAAAATACGATCCGGTACTGGCAAATTTTTCAGTGCTTACTGATTTATCGTTCCAAATGGGTTCGAAATGAAGTCAATTGCACGAAGAAACACGCAATTCGAGGGCGCTTCATCTTGGCGCAGTGCAACACGGGAATAATGCATGAAAGAGTTGCTGCTCAGACCATCAACGTAACCATTGGGAAGATTTTGTATGGAAAAGAAACAAGAAATACCCGCGGACCAGCCCTCCCTGAACGCATTCGTGGCGGGTGCTCGCCGCTTTCGCCAGGAGCGCCAGCCCAAGCATTCCCGCGTGATGGAGCGGCTGCACCTGCGGCTGGACCAGGCGATGGCGGCGCTGCTGCTGGTGCTGTTCAGCCCGGTATTCCTGGTCGTGGCGCTGCTGATCTGGCGCAAGGACGGCGCGCCCATCCTGTTTGGCCACTACCGCATCGGCCAGCATGGCAAGCTCTTCCGCTGTCTGAAGTTCCGAAGCATGTACCTCGATTCCGACGCCATGCTGCGCGATCTGCTGGCAAAAGATGCCAATGCACGCGCCGAATGGGACCGCGACCACAAGCTGCTCAACGACCCGCGCATCACCCCGATCGGCAATTTCCTGCGCCGCACCAGCCTGGACGAGCTGCCGCAGCTCTTCAACGTGCTGCGCGGCGAGATGAGCCTGGTCGGGCCGCGGCCGATCACATTGGCAGAGCTGCCGCGCTACGGCCAGGTGCGCTGGCACTACCTGAGCGTGCGCCCCGGCATGACCGGGCTGTGGCAGGTCAGCGGCCGCAACGACACCACCTACGAAGAACGGGTTGAACTTGACCGGGTTTTTGTCGAAAAGCACAGCTTGCGCATGCGCCTGAGCATCCTGGTCCACACCTTGCGCGTGGTGTTGCTGGGCAGCGGCGCACGCTGACCCGTGCAACCCCGAAAGTGATTCCGCCCATGACCAGCCGTGTTCTCCACCTTGTCAGTCGCTTGCAGCCCGGTGGCCGGGGACAGACGCTGTGGCCGACCATGCTGGCGCTGGCCGATGCCGGCATGCAGCAGAGCCTTGTCCTGATGGACACCCGCGACACGCCCCAGGCGCGCTTGATGCTGCCAACGGGCGTGCGACTGGGCGAGGATGGGACGGGCCGGGCCGGCCTGCCCGCCATCCGCCGGGCAGCCAATGCCCTGCGCAGCGAACTGGCGGGTGAAGCGGCGCTGGCGGTGCATCTGCACGGCCTGCCCGCCGGACTGCTGGGTCGGCATGTGCTGCGCGGCTCGTCGGTGCAGGCGCCGATGTTCTTCCACCTCGACCACGAGACCTTGGCCGCCCGCCTCGTGCGCGGGCTCGACCGCTCGGCCTTCCTGGTGCAGCGCAACCGGGTCGAGGCACTCGATGCGGCCGGTCGCGGGCTGCCGGCGGGCCTGTCGGCGCCCGTCGATGAGGTCTACTTCAACGCCACCCGCACCGAGGCCGAGATGCCGCTGATCGTCACCACCGGTCAGCCGGGCGACCTCGTCTATGCCCAGGCGTTCGTGCAGCTCGCGGTGATGCTGACGGGCCTGCGGCCGGCGCTGACCTTCGGCTGGATCGGCGAGGCGACGCCCGCGGTCCAGCAGATGCTGCAGGCGGCCCAGATCACGCTGCTCTGTGGCGCGGATGCCGCCGACCGCGCGCAGATCCTGCGCCGCGCCTGGGTCTACGTGGCACCGGATGCGACCGGCAGCGACGCCCGCGGCATGGCCGAGGCGATGGCCGTCGGCGTGCCGTGCCTGGGGCGACAGGTACCGGCCTACCGGGCGTTGATCGTGCATGCGCTGTCGGGCTATCTCTGCAACCGCAACAACGACCTGATCGCCGCCATCGCTCGGCTGGTGGAAGCGGCTCCGCTGCGCCAGACCATGGGCAGCGCCGCCCGCACCCGCGCCCGCCACCGCCACGGGCACCACCGCTTCCGGGCGTCAATGCTGCTGGCACACGGGCTGTCGCCGGTGCCGGTGCTGCGCAGCGACCTGGCTGTGGCCGTTTAGGAGGGCATCGGCGCCAGCGGATACAGCGTCGCCAGCACCTGCCGACCGCTGCGCGCCAGCACCTCGCGCACACCCTGCGCCGTGGTCACCTCGTCCGCCGACGCCGACGCCGAGTCACCCCGCGCGGCGGCCCACAGCGCCGCCAGCACGGGCCGCTGCGGCGCCAGCGCCGCCAGCACCACCTCGCGCCATTGTGCTGGCGCTTCCGCCTGCGCCCACTGTCCGCGCCCACGCCCGAAATGCGCCACGGCCAGATAGCGCAGCAGCGCAGCCTCGACCGCCGCGTCCAGCGCCTCGGGTTGCCAGCCCAGCCACGACTCGTCCAAGCCGCGCACGAGGTTGACCCCGTGCGCCAGTCCCATTGCGCCCAGTGCCCCGATCACGCCGCCCGCGATCAGTCCGCCACCGAGTGTCAGCCCGCCTGCGGCCAGATCGGCGCCCAGCCCGGTGAGCGCACCCGACACCATGCCGCCGATCACCGCCGCCGTGCCGGTGCCCACCCGCTCGCGCCGGTCGAACTGGCTGCCGACGCGGGCGAGGATGTCTTCCGCCGCGGCCTGCCCTTCCAGCGCGTGCAGGCGCAGCAGGTCGCTGGTGCTGCTGCGCACCTCGCTGTCCAGCCGGGCCAGCAGCGCCTCTTGTGCCTTCTGGCGTGGATCACCTTCCTCCCGGCGCAGGCCCAGCGCACTGCCGACCTGTCGCAGAGCAGAACGCAGCGAGCCGGCTTCCGGCACCGTCTCGCGGGCGTGGGCGATGCGGGCCAGGCTGTCGGCCAGCGTGCGCATCGCCGCGTCGAAGGTGGCGAGCCGCTGCGCCTGCCAGACCCCCCTCAGCCGACCCATCAGCGGCTGGCGCTCGGACGGCAGGGCCGCTTCGATCGCCTGCAGCAGTGTCAGCTCCTGCACCCAGCAGCGCGCAAACGCATCCATCGGCAGCACGGCGCGCACCTGTTTCTGCCCCGCCAGATGCGCGCGCCAGCGTTCGATCTCGGCGGCCTCCTGCGCAGGCTGCCCCGGCGCGCCGAGCTGGTTGAGCAGCACGATCACCGGCAAGCCAGTCCACGCCAGCAGCGCCATCTCCGGCGCCACATAACCCGCCGCCTCGGGTGATTCAGCCGCGCTGACGAGGTAGAGCACCACGTCGGCTTCGTCGCGCACATTGCGCAGCGCCACCTGGCTGGCCCAGAATGCCCGGTCCCGCCAGCGGTCCCAGACCTCGGTGAGCAGCCAGCCCAGCGGGTTGCCGGACTGCTGCATGCGTTTCGCCAGCCGCACGCTGTCGCCGAAGCCGGGCGTGTCCCACAGCGTCAGGCACTCGCCCTGCGGCGTGTCGATCATGCGGTGTTCGTCGGCGAAGTCGGTGACGTGCGTCGCGTCGCGCACGGTGCCGATGTCGCGGCCGAGCAGGGTGCGCGCCAGCGTGGTCTTGCCGATGTTGGTGTGCGAGACCAGGCTCAGCGCGAGGGTATTGTCCCGGCGGCTCATGCAGCGGCTCCGGCGGTGGGTGTGCCTTCGAGCTGGCGGCGCACCACCGTGGCCGATGGCTCCACCGGCACGCCTGCGCGCACCACCAGCACGGTCATCCCGACCTCGCTCGCCAGCGCCTGCCAGGCGGCGTGGCGCTGCACGGTGCGCTCAGGGGCGCTCTGGCCGAAGCGTTGCACGAAGCCGCTTTCCTCGACCACCAGCACGCAGCGCGGCGCACCCGCCTTGGCCGCTGCCATCTGCAGCGCGCGCAGCCAGCGGCCGTGGACCTCGGTTTCCGGCGTGGCCGAGAGGTCAACGCACGCCAGCAGCAGCGTCGGCCGGCCCGCCAGCGACGCCGCCAGCAAGGCATCGTCCTCGCTGCCATAGGCGCGCACCGGCTGCACCTGCCACTGCATCGTCTCGCCCAGCAGCGGCTGCAGCCAGCCGCGCAGCGCCTCGTTCGCGGTGGGCGTGGCGTCCTGCGCATAGGGCAGCAGCGCCACCCGGGCCTGCTCGCGGCGCTGCTGACGCAGGAGGTCGTCGAAATAGGGGTCGCCTTCGAGCGCCAGAGGAAACCGCTTCGACCACCACAGCGCCCGCAATCCGCCCAGCACCGCCAGCACCAGCCGCGGCCCCACGACAAACAGCGCCAGTGTGAGCGCCTGCAGGTGGATCCACGGTGCTGCGCTGTTGGCTGGCGTCGCCGCGGGCGGTTCGCTGCCGACCTGATGCAGCACCTCGAAACCGGCCAGATCGGGCAGGGCGATCGGCGTCACGCCGGGAATCCACGCCAATGCCTGCTGCGCCGGCCCGTACAGCACGCCGAGGATCTGGTGGACCGTGGCGGCATCGAGAAAGGTGCTCGCCCAGCCGGCGCGGTAGTCCAGCCCCAGTCCGCGCAGGTACAGCCCTGCGATCAGCCCCAGCGCCAGCCCGGCCGCGCCCAGGTGCATCAGCACACCCGCCCGCGCCAGCGACAGCGGCGCACTTGCGGTGATCCACCTCTGCGCCACGCGGTCCAGTACCGGTTCCTGTCGCGCCCCGCGCAGCAGGCCGCGCAGGTCCAGCATGCGGCGCGACAGGCCGCGGCGCATCCAGCCATCGGGAAACGGCAGCACCAGCAGCAGATAGACCAGCAGGTTCCACCCGACCAGGCCCCAGACACCGGTGCCGAGCAGGTTGATGCGGTGTCCCGCCCCGACCGTGTCCGCCACGAAACCAAGCACGGTGCCCAGCAGCAGCGCCGCCACCGCCCAGCGGCGGTGCCAGAGGCGGTGCGCCAGCCACGCTTCCACGGGCGTGGCGCGCGGCGCGAGTCGCCGGATGGCGGCGTCCGCACGGGCGGCGATGAAACGGTCGGCACGGGTAGCGGGATCGGTGCCTTCCAGCGCGACACGGGTGGCCCAGCGCCGGTCGTCGGCAGTCCAGAGCGGGTGGTCGGATCCGGCGGTCTCGAACGCCTGGATCAGCAGCACTTGTCGGGCGGTCGGTTCATCCATCGGCTGACTGTACCGCGCGGAACCCGGCCCGCTCCGATCCGACAGGATGGGCTGTTCAGCACCGCTTCATCCGGCCATTCCGCCGCGCAAGCGGGCGGCACACTCGACCGGCCACCCTGGCCCCACGTCCCCCATGCGCATCGCCCTGCTGATTCGTCTGCTGCTGTGTACACCCCTGGCCGCCCTGCTGCGGTCGGGGTGTGCGCCGTGGACATGGCCGGTCGGCCGCGCGGGCACCGTATCCGCACCACGCCCCGTTCGATCGATGGTCCAGCTCAGCCACTCGCGGCAGCGCCAGCGGCCGTTGCGGCGTCCGCGTGGCCGGGAGCCACCTGGGGTCGATCCCCCCGGCCACGACCCTGCCGCGACTGACTGCAGCCGGTGCCTCCGCAAGGCGCGCGCCGGCTTCGGCACGTCTGTACCCATTGTGAATGGATCAAAAACACCCACAGGACATGCCAAAAACAGAAAGCCTGCACTTACTTTCAAAGGAGCGCCCTCCCCTGCTCCGATCGTTGCCGTGGCGGTGACTTACGACCTGAAAGACAGGCGGAACGCGCTGCTTACCGCGGTAAGTCGGGCGCAGTGGCCCGCCACCCGCCGTGCCCGGCCAGACAGACTGCCCAGCAGAACCACGCGGTCCACAGCGTGTGGCTCGGATAGTGGGCGCCACGCACCAGTTGCGCCAGACCGAACACTGTCCCCAGCACCAGCACCCCGACCAGCCAGCCCCGTGCGAGGTCTGGTCGGTAGGGCCGCAGCACGAAGTGGCCACTCAGGAAAGCAAACGCCCCCGCCGCATGGCCGGACGGAAAGCAGCGCCCCGGCCCGCCATCGCCGACACCCCAGCGCCAGTGCGAAACGTACTGCGCCAGGCCGCCGAACTCGGCCAGGTCCCACGGGCAGCTCGTCAGGCTCACCCGCTTGATCGCCGGCACCAGCAGCACCGCCGCCAGCGTCACCAGCACCCAGCCGACCCGCTCGCGCCGTGTCAGTCCTGCGAACACCGGCAGCGGCCGCCAGATGCCCGCCACCAGCCCCAGCAGCACGGCCCACGCCAGCCAGCGTCCGCCCTCGTGCAGCAGACCGCTGGTCCACCACGCTGCACGCAGCGCAAAGCCGGTCGGCGAACCGAACCACCGCACCACTGCCAGGTCCGCGCCAGTCAGATCCCAGCCGATCAGCAGCAGCAACCCGGCCACCAGCCAGGCCAGATCCCGCCGCCAGCCGGTCATGGCGCGGCCTTGCGGCAGCCGCGCAGGAGATCCCAGTCCGGCGCATAGAGGGCCGTGCGCACATCGGCCAGGCCGAGCACGGTGTGGAAGAGGTGGTCGTGGGCGGCCGGCTGCGCGGCGCGGCGGCGCAGGCAGTCGGTGTCGAGACCGGTCGCCTGGGCCATGCCCTCGGAGAACCACATCACCATCGGCACCTGCTTCTGCACATCGGGCGCGATCGCGTAGGGCAGGCCGTGCAGGAACAGGTTGGCCTCGCCCAGCGACTCGCCGTGGTCGGACACGTAGACCACCGCACTGTCCACCGTCGCCGCCCGCGCCTGCAACTGTCCGATCAGCGTGGCCAGCACATGGTCGGTGTAGAGCAATGCGTTGTCGTAGGCATTGACGATCTCGGCAGGCGAACACTGGCGCAGATCGTCCTGCGTGCAGGCGGGCTGGAACTTGGCGAAGGCCTCCGGGTAGCGGCGGAAGTAGGACGGGCCGTGGTTGCCGAGCTGGTGCATCACGAGCACCTGCGTGCCCTTGGCCTGCGCCAGCCGCTCGTCGAGACCAACCAGCAGCGCCTCGTCCATGCAACGGCCATCGGCGCACAGGCCGGGCGGGTTCAGCTTCAGCACCTCTTCGCTGGGCAGGCCCTCGCACACGCCCTTGCAGCCCGACTGGTTGTCACGCCACAGCACGCCCACACCCGCGCGGTGCAGCACGTGCAGCAGCGACTCGTTGCCGCGGATGGCCGCCTCGTCGTAGTCACGCCGCCCGACCGGCGCGAACAGGCAGGGCACCGACACCTCGGTGTTCGTGCCACAGCTCGTCACCTGGCGGAAGTTCACCAGCGCGGGAATCTTCGCCAGCTCCGGCGTCGTCTGGCGCGCGTAGCCGTTCAGGCCCCAGTTGGCCGCACGGGCTGTCTCGCCGACGACAACCACCAGCACAGCCGGCCGCGTGCGCGCCTGCAGTTGTGGCCCTGGCTGGGCGTCGAGACCGATCGGCTGGCGCGGCTTGGCGGCGCCCTTCAGATCGGCAGCCACCACGCTGCCGGCCGACCACAGCACATTGGTCGGCGTGATCAGGTAGCGGATTTCCTTGTGGTTGCGCATCAGCGACGAGAAGGGCTGGAACACCGCCAGCACCGTGCCCACGAGCACCAGCACACCACCGCCGATCCACAGCAGCCGCAGCCCGAGCGCACGGCCGAA
This sequence comes from Pseudomonadota bacterium, assembly GCA_041192465.1. Lineage (GTDB taxonomy): Bacteria > Pseudomonadota > Gammaproteobacteria > Burkholderiales > Burkholderiaceae_C > Sphaerotilus. The sequence goes on from JBEEMX010000030.1 coordinate 10,836, forward strand.
CGTCCGCTCGCGCAGGCGCACGCCCCACAGCAGCGCGATCGGCAGCGCCGCCTGCAGCAACAGCCGCCCGGCAAAACCAAGGCTCAGCAGCTCGCGCGCCTCGCCCACGTCGGTGCGCAGCGCGTTGCGCAGCATCGACGGATCCAGATAGACCCCGAACGCCTGCATGAAATGCGTCGACCCCGCCGCCACGACCAGCAGCACCGCCACCAGCGGCTTGAGCAGCCGCCCATGGCACAGCAACGCCAGCACCACGAAGTTCAGCGCCAGCAGGCCGACGAACAGCGCCGCGGCAAGGCCCCAGGCACCGGGGTCGCTCCAGGCGCGCCCCTGCAGCGCGGCGGTGAAGAAGGGCTGGTGGCAGGTCAGCGCCCACAGCAGGCTCACCGCGAACAGCACCCACTCACTGGGCACACCGACGGGACGGGAACGGAAGGAGGCGGCACGGGACATGGCGGGATTGTCCCTGAGCGATCTGGGGCCTCGACGTAGGATGATCCCGGTCCATGCCCGAACACGTTCGCCCAAGGAAGCTCCTCACATGAATCCCGCCAAGATCCTGGTCGCCCAAGGGGGCGGTCCGACTGCCGTCATCAACCAGTCGCTCGTCGGCGTCGTGCTTGAAGCGCGCCGGCACCGCGGCGTCGAGTGTGTCTACGGCGCGCGCCACGGCGTGCGCGGCATCGTCAACGAGGACCTGGTCGATCTGATGCAGGAGACCAGCCACAACCTGGAACTGGTCGCCGCCACGCCGTCGTCCGCGCTCGGCTCGACCCGCGACAAACCGGACGAAGCCTATTGCCGCGAGATCTTCAAGGTGCTGCAGGCCCACGAGATCGGCCAGTTCTTCTACATCGGCGGCAACGATTCGTCCGACACCGTGCGCATCGTCAGCGAGCAGGCGCAGGCGGCGAACTACGCGCTGCGCTGCATCCACATCCCCAAGACCATCGACAACGACCTCGTCGGCAACGACCACACGCCGGGATTCCCGAGCGCAGCGCGCTTCGTGGCGCAGGCGTTTGCCGGCGCGAATCTGGACAATGCCGCGCTGCCGGGCATCTATGTCGGTGTGGTGATGGGGCGCCACGCCGGTTTCCTGACCGCGGCCTCTGCCCTCGGCAAGAAGTTCGACGACGACGGCCCGCACCTGATCTACGTGCCGGAACGCACCTTCGACATCGAGAAGTTCCTGGCCGACGTGAAGGCCACCTACGACCGCCTCGGCCGCTGCGTCATCGCCGTCAGCGAAGGCATCCACGACGCGGCCGGCGCGCCGATCATCACCACGCTGGCCAAGGACATGGAGTTCGACGCCCACGGCAACATCCAGCTCTCCGGCACCGGGGCGCTGGCCGATCTGCTGTGCGAGGAGATCAAGCAGAAGCTGGGCATCAAGCGCGTGCGCGGCGACACCTTCGGCTACCTGCAGCGCAGCTTCATCGGCTGCGTCAGCGACGTGGACCAGCGCGAGGCGCGCGAGGTCGGCGAGAAGGCGGTGCAATTCGCGATGTGGGGCGGGCGCGATGGCTCGGTGGCGATCCAGCGCGCCGGTTATTACGCCGCGGACTACAAGCTGCTGCCGCTGGACGCCGTGGCCGGCAAGACGCGCACGATGGAGGACGAGTTCCTCAGCGCCAGCGGCACCGACGTGACCGATGCGTTCCGGATGTACCTGCGGCCGCTGCTGGGCTCGGGGATGCCGGATGCGTTCCGGCTGCGGCCGAATCCGGTGGCGAAGGTGCTGGGGCGCTGAGCCTGTCGATCAGTTATCCACAGCCCGGCTATCCACAAGCCGGGCCATCGCCACCGCCTCGTCACCGCCTGCGGCGTGCAACCCGGCCGCCACGCCCGCGCGGTTGGCGGCCGGGTGGTTCTGGCTGACTTTCCATTTCCCCTCCAACTTGTCCACAGCGATCTCGATGCAGACGATTGCCTTCAGCATGGCCTCCACGTAGTCGGCGGGTGCATCCTCGACCGACCAGGGGCGTGCCTGTTTCGCCTCGTGCGCCTGGGTCAGGCGGGTGACGATGGCCCGTGCCGCCACCGGGTTATCCACAGCCCGCAATCGCCCGCGCGCTTGCACCATCACGTAGTTCCACGTCGGCACCACCTTGCCCGTCTCCACCTTGGATGGGTACCAATTGGGGCTGATATACGCCTGCGGCCCCTGGAACACGACCAGTACCTCGCGCTCGTCCGGCGAAGTTATCCACAGGGGATTGGCTCGGGCGACATGGCCCACGAGTTGTCCACAGGCACCACCCGCCGCGGGATTGAACAGGAAGGGAAGCGTGTTCGCCTCCAGCCCGTCCGGACCCTGGGTGATCAACAGGCCGAGCGGGTGCTGCCGGATCAGCGCGTGCAGCACCTCGGGCCGTGATTCGATGAAATGCGCGGGTTGGTACATCGTCTTTCCAAAGGTTATCCAGAAACTTATCCACAGGCCAGAGGGCACGACACCCTGTCCGCGCAGAGTAGCATTCCCGCGTTATCCACCTGATCCGACCAACCCCAAGGAGACCCGCATGACCCTCGACGCGCACACCGCCTTCCCCGTGAACGCGGCCCGACGCCTGGCCTTGCTCCGCGCCGCAGCGCTGCTCGGCAGCACCGCCGCACTGCCCGGCTGGGCGCTGAGCGAACTCGACGCGACGCAGGGCCTGCGCGCGGCGCTGGAGCGCGGCGCCGGCTCGGCGGTGAACCTGCTCGGGCGCGATGGGGGCTTCCTGAACAACCCGCTGGTGCGCATCGCGCTGCCGGATTGGCTGAACCAGGGCGCCAAGCTGCTGCGCACCTTTGGTCAGGGCGCGAAGATCGACGCACTGGAAACCGCGATGAACCGCGCCGCCGAGCAGGCCGTGCCTGCCGCCAAGCCGCTGCTGGTGAACGCGGTGAAGTCGATGTCGGTGCAGGATGCGGCGCAGATCCTGCGCGGCGGTGATACCTCGGTCACCGACTTCTTTGCCGAACGCACCCGCACCCCGATGGGCGAGCAGTTCCTGCCCATCGTCACCACAGCGACCGAGAAGGTGTCG
>JBEEMX010000031.1:0-13622 GCA_041192465.1 Pseudomonadota bacterium
CAGGCCCTCCAGCACCTCGCGTACCTCGGGGAAGGCGCTCAGGTGGCGGTACTGGTTCATCAGGTGGTCTTCGGGCTCGGGCGTCAGCGGCAGGTGCAGCCGTGCGCAGGCGTGGCGCAGCGCAGCGCGGGTGATGTCCCAGAACGGGCGGTAGCGGCTGCCGTCGGGCGCGCTCATGGTGATGAGGCGCGTGTAGTCGATCTGCTTCTCGCGCCACAGCAGCGACAGCGCCTCGCCTCGGCCGGGGAAGAGCTGTTCGGCCGTCAGCGCGACGCTGTAGACATCGAACAGCGTGCCGTAGGCATCGAAGAGCACCGCATGGGGAAAGGTCTTGTCCATGCCGTGAATCTATTCCAGACTTCACATGCCATTGTGTGCATGAAAATCGAATGATTCAGAACATTGATCAACGCAATAGAGGGTGCGATCCACCATGCAAAAAGCCCGGCGCAGTGGAAAACCTCCACCACACCGGGCCAGCAGAAGTCCGTCAGACGGGCTTAGGCAGCCTTGCGCTGGCGACGCGCCACGCCACCCAGCACACCCAGACCCACCAGCATCATGGCCAGCGACTCGGGCTCCGGCACTGCCGAGACGGCCGAAGGACCGGTCAGGCTGATCTTGTCCAGGAAGACGGTGCCATCCGCCTGCGCGCCCACACCAGCGAAGGACAGCAGTTGGCTGCCGGCCGCGGCGGTGAACGTGAAGCTGTTGAACGCCCAGCCTTGGCCCGAATTGACGCCGAAGGTGCCGATGGTCGAGCCACCGAAACTCACCTGATAGGTCTGACCGTCATCGTTCGGCCGGCCAGCGTCGTACCAGCTGAGCGTGTACAAGCCACCCGAGCCAGTGACCGATTGACCAAGGGTAGCCGTGTTCGTGAGACCTGCAATCTGGTTGCCGAAACTGGCGTCAAAACCAACCATGCTGCCAGGCGTACCAAGCACAGCCGCGTTTTGATCGACCTGCAGCGCCCAATAACCGCTCCAGCCCTGGATAGGGCCACAGTTTTGGCTGTAGCAATAGCCGCCCGCGTTCAGGTTGACGGCGCTCTCGAAGCTGCCGTTGGTCATCAGCTCGGCGCTGTGCGCGGCTTGGCTGAACAGACTGAAGGCGGCAAGGGCGGCAAGGGCGGTGATTTTCTTCATGACAGTTCCTCTGGGTTTAACGCAGAACCTCAAGAAAGGGCTCTGCAGGTTGATTTGATAAAATCATAGGCATACAACTGCGCCAGCAATACCCCACACCTGAGGGGTATCCATGGAATGCGGCAAAAATACCAACGGTATTATTTGACGGCCAATCTCAAAAATTCGGGCTCAATACTCCCAACCACCCCCTGTTCGATGGATAAGCTCAAGCAAATCGAGTCATTTATCGCGATTGCCCAGCGTGGAAGCCTCACGGCAGCCGCCCTGAATGAGGGGGTCGCCCCCGCGATGATGGGCCGGCGCATGGACGCGCTGGAGAAGCGCCTGGGCGTGAAGCTGCTCGTGCGCACCACCCGCAAGCTCACGCTGACGCACGAGGGCAGCGCCTTCCTCGAAGACTGCACCCGCGTGCTGGCCGACCTCGCCAGCGCGGAAGCCAGCGTCAGCGCCGGCGGCGTGAAGGCGAGCGGCCATGTGCGGATCACGGCGCCGGGTGGCTTCGGGCGCCGGCATGTGGCGCCGCTGCTGCCGCGGTTCCTCGCGCTGCACCCGGAGGTGTCGCTGTCGCTGAACCTGTCCGACCGCATCATCGACATGGTGAACGAGGGCTACGACTGCGCGGTGCGCGTCGGTGACATGCCCGACTCCAGCCTGATCTCCGTGCGGCTGGCCGACAACCGCCGCCGCTGCGTCGCTGCGCCCGCCTACCTCGCCCGCGCCGGCACGCCGCAGCAGCCGCTCGACCTCCCGCGCCACGAGTGCCTGACGCTCAGCTCCGAGGCGAGCCAGTCACGCGGCTGGGCGTTCCGCATCGACGGCGAAGTGCAGTACCTGCGACCACCGGGGCGGCTGGATTGTTCGGATGGCCAGGTGCTGCACGCCTGGTGCCTGCAGGGACTCGGGATCGCCTGGCGCAGCACCTGGGAGGTCGAGGGCGACCTGCGCGCCGGCCGCCTCGTCAGCGTGCTGGATGAACACGCCGCGCCGCCCAACGGCATTTACGCCGTGCTGCCGCATGTGAGGCACCTGCCGCTGCGGGTGCGGCTGTGGGTGGATTTTCTCAAGCACAGCTACAGTGCCCCCGGTTACTGGAGCGCCGGCTGAAACACGGTGCGTACCCGGCGCACCACGGGTTGTCGCGGCTGGCATGATCGCGGCATCGGCGGTAACAATTCACGCCAGACACCGCCCCCGACACAGGCACAGGCACAGACAAGGAGCACCCCATGCGGATGGACGAACAGCGCGAGAGCGACCAGGTGGAAGACCGCCGTGGTCAGGGCGGTTTTGGTGGCGGCGGTGGCGGCGGACTGGGTGGGCGCCGTGGCGTCGGGCTGGGCACCGTCGCGCTGGCGGTCGTCGCGGGCTGGGTGTTCGGCATCAACCCGATGACCATCATCAGTGTGCTGGGCGGCATGGACAGCGGCGGCGGGCCGGCCGTCGTGCAGCAGCAACCCGCTCCCGGCAACCGCCCTGCGCCGCAGCAGGACGAGAGCACCCGCTTCATCTCCAAGGTGCTGGCCTCGACCGAGGACGCCTGGGACGGCGTGTTCCGCCAGGCCAATGCGCAGTACCAGAAACCGAAGCTCGTGCTCTACCGCGGCGCGACCCGCACGGCCTGCGGCACGGGCGAGGCGGCAATGGGGCCGTTCTACTGCCCCGGCGACTCGAAGGTCTACCTCGATCTCGACTTCTTTGACACGATGCGCCGCCAGCTCGGCGCGCCGGGCGACTTCGCGCAGGCGTATGTCGTCGCGCACGAGGTCGGCCACCACGTCCAGCACCTGATGGGCATCACCGACAAGATCGATGCCATGCGCGAGCGGGTCAGCGAAGCCCAGGCGAACGCGCTGTCGGTGCGGCTGGAGCTGCAGGCCGACTGCTTCGCCGGCGTCTGGGCGCACAACGCCGAGCAGGCGAAGAGCTTCCTCGAAAACGGTGACCTGGAGGAAGCGATGAATGCCGCCTCGCAGATCGGCGACGACACGCTGCAGCGCAACGCCGGCGCCCGTGTGCGGCCCGAAAGCTTCACGCACGGCACCAGCCAGCAGCGCATGGCGTGGTTCAAGCGCGGCGTCCAGAGCGGCCAGATCGCCCAGTGCGACACCTTCCAGGCACGCAACCTCTGAGGCAACGGTCGGTGGTTCAGCCCGGCGACGCCCCGAAGCGCCACGCCACCACCGCGAAGCTGCCAAACGCCAGCACGGTCGAGGCCAGGATGATCCGGGCGATGCGGCCGTTGTCGGCGCCGTAGCGTTCAGCCAGGAGCGAGACGTTGCTGGCGCTCGGCAGCGCAGCGGCCAGCACCAGCACCCTCAACTGGAAGTCGCTCAAGCCCAGCCCCGCCGCCTGCGCCGTGGACGCCGCCGTCCACACCAGCAGCGGATGCACCACCAGCTTGATGAGCGCCACCGGCAGGTAACGCGCCGCGGGCATCGGCGCTCCGGGCCGGCCTTGCGCATCCAGCCCGGAGCGCCACAGCACCGCCCCGATCGTGAACAGCGCGACCGGGCTGGCGGCGTCGGCGAGCATGGCCACGACCTTCGCCAGCGGCCCCGGCAGCGCCAGCCCCGTCACCGACGCCAGCGCGCCCAGCCCGATGGACCACGGCAGCGGGTTGGTCAGCGCCGCCCGCAGCGAGCGCCCGATCGCCGCCCGCGCTGCCGCGGCATCCCCCGCGTGGCTGGCCTTGGGGTCATCGTGGTGAAGCTGCGCGAGGGCAATGCACAGCGAGCTGGTGACGAACAGGTCGGCCAGCACGCTGGTGATCGTCGGCCCCGCGGCGGCCGGCCCGACCAGCGCCACCAGCAGCGGCACTCCCATGAACCCCGTGTTCGGGAACGCCGCCACCAGCGCCCCGAACGCCGCATCCCGCAGGTTGCCCGCCGCCCGCCGCGTCGTCGCCACCGTGAACGCCACCACCGCCAGCGCGCACAGCAGATACACGCCCAGCACCACCGGGTCGAACAGCTCGCGCACCGGCAGGTTGGCCCCGAAGCGGAACAGCATGCATGGCAGCGCGAAGTACAGGACAAAGGCGTTCAGCCCCGGCACCGCCGCCAGCGGCAGCAGCCCGCGCCGCGCCGCCAGATAGCCGATGAGGATCAGGGCAAAGAAGGGGACGGTGACGGCGAGGATGGCTTGCATGGTGGATTGGAGTATCCCAGCGAGTTTCGCCACTTGCGCACCTGGCTAACCGCATCGGCCTGCATCAGCGCCAGCGCCCGGTCGAGGTGGCCTTGCACGATGGCCCGGTAGCGGCGCTCGCGGTCGGCCTCGTCGAACCAGCCGTGGGCGCGGGCGATCTGGGCGTGGCTGCGTTTGTCGACGGCCGCCATCAGCACGTCCTGCGCCAGCGGGTCGAGCAGGCCGAAGCGGTGGTCCAGCTCCTGCTCGGCCAGCGCCACCAGCGACCCGGCACCCTTGTAGGGCAGCAGCGGGGAAAGCTTCTCGCTCAGCAACAGCGGCGAGTGGCTGTAGCCCAGCAGCTTCTCGAACGCACGGCCCCGCTGTTGCTCCACCACGCCCACCACCTTGTTCAGCTCCTGCGCGATGCTGTCATTGGGCCGCTGGAGCAGTACGAGGCTGACCACCTCGCGCTCAGCCTGTGTCAGCACATCCAGCACGGTCTGCAGCAACCGCCGATCCTCCTCGGCCGCCTGGCGCAGCGCCGGCTCGCGGGAGAGGAACAAGCGGATCTTGTCCTTGAGCTGGTGCAGCGGGTCTTGCTTGGCGTACATCCAGACATCGTTCAGGCTGCGCAGCCCCGCCTGGGTCAGGGCCAGCTCCCGGTTGTTGCCATGCGGGCCGCTCAGGAAGATCACCGGCATCGGGCACCGCCGCGCCAGCAGTTGCCGGAAGATCTGCAGGCCATCCATCGACCCCGGTGGCTCGAAGTCGATGTCCAGCGTCACCACCCCGCGCCGCTGCCACAGCGGTTCGGCCAGAAACGCCTCGCCGCTGGGATACCCGCGCGCCGCGAATCCCTCGGCGCGCAGGCTGTAGAGCAGGCCGTCGCGGTACTCGTCATCGTCATCGACGACATGCACCATGGGCGCCGCGACCACCGGGGCCGGGCGGGGTTCACGCGGTGGGCGGGGCTGACGTGGGGGGCGGGGCGGAGACATCGGCATGGGGTGGCTCTTCGGCAGGGGGGATCGGATTCAGCGGCAGAGTGATGACGAAATTCGCGCCACGGGGCGGGTTGTCCTGCACCGTCAGGCTGCCGCCCATCTCCTTGGCCCACAGGCTGCAGGTGTACAGCCCCCAGCCATGCCCGCCCTTGCGGGTGGAATAACCGTGGGTGAACACCGTCTCGCGCAAGGCGGGTGGCACGCCGGGGCCGTGGTCGCGCACTTGGAGATGGACCACCCCGATCTCTTCGTTGAGGTAGGACTCGATGCTGATGCGGCGGTTGAGGACGGCGGTCTTCTCCATCGCCGCGATGGCGTTGTCCAGCAGGTTGATGAGCACGTCGCACAGCATCCCCCGCTCCACCAGGATCAGCGGCAGCGCCTTGGATACCCCGCCGAGGTCTATCGCCACATTGTGCTGGGCGGCGTGGTTGTGGACCTGCGCCTTCGCGTCCTCGACGGCCTGGTGCAGCGAGGTCGGCTCCTTGGTGATCTTGTTGCGCAGCGTGGCGCGGTATTGCTCGACGATCCCATCCATGCGCCGTGCGGCACGCTCGGCGATGCGAACCCCCTCGCCGAGTTCGTCGTGGCGGCCGGCCTTCAGGTGCTGGGCCAAGCCGTCGATGGCCGCACGGTAGGCGCCACTCTGGTTGGAGATCTTGTGCAGCAGATCGCCCGAGTGCAGCCCCATCTTGTGGATCGGGCGGGCATCGCGCCACTGCGCATCGAGGGCGTCGCTGCGCTCCTGGGCCGCGACTTCCCTGGAGACATCGACGCAGGTGAAGAGCCAGTCCTCGCTGCTGTGCAGCCGGTAGGCACTGAGCTGCGCGGTCCAGAGCGTGCCGTCCGGGCGCACATAGGTTTCACGGTAGCGGTCCACGCCGGCATGGGCGGCGAGGATCTTGCGCAGATCGTCGTCGAGCCGCGCCACCTGGTCGCGCGGCCAGAACGGGTACGGCGGCGCAAGCCCGCCCGTCGGCTCGCTGGTCAGTGCCTGCGCTGACCAGCCGGACATCTCGCAGAACGCCGGGTTGACATGGTGGAGCCGGCCATCGGGGCGGATGACGCACAAGCCGACGTGGATCGACGCCTCGATGTCCAGCCGCAGCGCCGCCTCGTCCTGCCGCGCGCGGGCTTCGGCTTGCAGGGTGTGCAGGTGGTGGCGCTGCGTGCGGCCCAGCCAGCGCAAGGTGGCCACCACCGCCCCGACCAACCCGAGCGCCAGCACCGACAGCCACCACGGCGAGCGGGTGGCTGGCATCACCGACGCCGCCGCCTTGGTCGCCCGCGGCTCCAGCACGAGCACATGGTCGGGCGCGACAGGGTAGAACCGCTTGGAGGGAGATGGCGACTCCCCCAGCGGGGACATCACCCACATGCCATTGTCGGCACGCAGCAGGTCGGCCTGGAACCCGTCCGCCTGATCACCCAGGCAGACTCGCATCTCACGACTCAGTGTGTCGCGCCCGTTGATGCGCTCGACGGCGGTGCGCTTCTTCCATTCCGCAATGAACGTGCGGGCACAGTCGTCGGCCCTGTCGCGCGGCAGATCCACCGCAGCGCAGACCGACAGGGGCACAGCGACCACCCCCGCCAGGGCCGAACGCTGCGCCCATGACCAGCCGGCAGCCCTCATGCCGGGCACTCGACGGGCTTCCAGCCGCGCACCGTGTGCCGTGGATCGACCTCCAGCCATTTTTGCTGGTAGTCCGGTGGGCGCAGCGTGGGCAGTTTTGCCTTCACCAGATCGGCCAGTTGCTTGATCTGACGGCAGCGGAGCTTCTCGTAGGGCGTGCGCCGGAGCGAAAAATCGACCGCCATCAGCATCGCCTGCACCGACAGCGTCTGCACCGGTGCCTGGAGCCAGGGGTAGTCGCTGTGGTCGATGCGCGCGACTTCATAGCCCACGACGTTGGGCGGCATGTCGAGCGGCATCAGGTGAACACCGTCCAGCAGCCCGGCCGCACCGTGGCGAAGTTCCTGCAGATTGACCAGGCTCTGCACGGGCTTGCCTTGCACGAACACCACCGCATCGGCACGACCCAGGAGCACGCTGCACATCGCCTCTACCAAAGGCTGAGAGCCATCCAGGCTGGCGGGCTGGACCTGCGCAGTCCTCAGCAGGTTCTGGGCGGTGTAGCGACTGCCTTGCGATCCAGCGGGCGTCAGCACGTGCCGGCCCGCCAGATCCGCCAGATGGAGCAACTGACGACGCGCCAGCACATGGATCTCTTCGGGATACAGCGGCAGCACCAGCCGCAGCAACTCGGCCTGCTTGCGCTCCTCGCCATTGGTGGAGTGGCGCATCCAGTCCAGCAAATCCGACTGCACGAAACCAATCCCCGCGTTTTCCGTGGAGACGAGCTTGCGGAGGTTGTCCTCGCTGCCCAGGGTCTCGCGGTTGACCAGCGTCAACTGGTGTGGACCCGCCAGCTTGACGAGGTCATCGGCCAACTTGTAGTAAAGGCCGGTGGAGATGCCGCTGACCAGCCCGATCTTCCCGTCGGGGATCGGCTGGTTGGCCGATGGCTTCGAGGAGGGATTGGTGGCTGCGTTTAACTTGGCAATGCATTCCGGGTACGAGAACTGGCCCTGCGGCACGCCCGACTCCTGCGCCCTCGGTGACTGCACCGCCGGCCACAGCGCCACCCCGCACACCAGCACCCCGCCCAGCACCAGCACACCCCGCACGCGGCGATCCGTGCCCCACCCGTCGGTCAGCCACGGCAACACCGCCCCGATCAGCAGCGCCCCCAGCCCGACGATCAGCACCGGCAACTCCACGACCGACCATGTCTCCAGCACGCGGTTACCCATCCTCTCGGCATTTGTGAATTTTTCTGCATTCTAGGGAGAACCACGCCTGGCCGACCCGCTCATCGGCGCAGGGGTCGCCCCATATGGAGTGGAGACACCACCGCAGGCATCCTGAATTCAACGAAGCAGCACCGCACCACCCAGCCCGGAGCCGACCATGCCGACCAGCGCGCCCCTCGAACTCAAGCCCCTGCCACCGCTGCAGGCCCTGCTGAACAGCATCGACACCCAGCGCGTCACCCGGCTGGCCCGCCCGATCACCTGGGCACTCGGCCTCGGCGCCGCGCTGGTCGTGGCCCCGGTGATCTTCCTGGTGGTGCAGGGCATGGCCGGGCTGATGGTGGCAGGCACGCTCGGGTTGGCCGGGGTGCAGCTCGCGCCGGTCGTGGCGCTGAAACTGGCGAACTGGCGGCTGCGGCTGCTGCAGGGCGAGGCCCGCGGCAACCCGCTGCCGACGCTGGAGAACATGCTCATCGACCGCCGCACCGCGCTCACGCAAGCCAGCATCCAGCTTCAAGGTGCCATCGCCCAGATCGACGCCTTCGTCGAACAGGCCCAGGACTTCGCCCGCACCCACCCCGACGCCGCCACCCGCTGGCTGGAGCGGGCACAGCGGGCCGGACAACTGCGCGAACAGAAGAAGCGCGCCCTGCGCACCGCCGCGGAATCGGTGGCGGCCTTCGAGCAGGAAGTGGACCGCGCCCGCACCGAGTGGTCGCTGGTCGAGGCCGAGCGCGCCCTGAGCCACTCGCTGGGCGCCACCCGCGGCGACCCGATGGCGCAACTGCTGGAACGCACGGCGCTGGACAGCGTGCGGCTGCAGATGAACCGCGCCTTCGCCAGCCTGGAGACCGAGCTGGTGCTCGACCTGAACGCCACCGCCAGCACACCGACACCACCACCGGGAGCGCAGCCATGAAGTTCCGCATCGTCACCACGCTGTTGTTGCTGGCCGTGCTGGCCGCCCTCGAACTGTGGGGTATGCCGTCCGGTGACTCCACCGCCAACGCCACCTCCGCCCCCTCGACCCCCAGCCAGACCTCCACCCCGCCGAACGGCAGTTCGCTCGGCGGCGTGCGGATCTTCTGAACGCTGAATTCCTTGTCTGGAGCACCCCATGACCACCTCCCCGTACCTTGTCCTCGCACTGACGCTGACCACGACGCTCGCCGCGGCCCAGGGACCGACGTCGATCCCCATTTCCACCGGCCTGCCGCAGGGCACCTACGCCGTGATGTTCAAGGACTTGGCAGGGGTCTGCGGCGCTGCGACCGGGCTGTCGCTGGTGGAAAAACCAGCGTCCGGCGCGGACGAATCCCTCGACCGGCTGCTGCGCAACGAGGTGTCGGCCGCCTTCGTGCAGACCGACGTGCTGCACGCCCGGCGCACCACCGAAGACCTCGGCAACGTGAAGGCGCTGGTGGCGCTGCACCCGGAGCCGATCCACCTGCTGGCCTTGACGGCGCCGCTGGTCGAGGGCGGCGTGCTCGGGGTCGGCGGGCGGGACGTGCAGCTCAACACCCTCGGTGACCTGGGCAAGCGCCGGGTGGGGGTCTGGGGCGGGGCGGTGGTGACGGCGCGGCTGGTCCAGCTCCAGGCCGAAGTGGATTACCGCGTGACCGAGTTCAACGGCCCGGAGGACGCGATGCAGGCGCTGCGGGCACGGCGCATCGACGCGGTGCTGGCGGTGGGCGGGGCGCCGCTGGCGTGGATGCGCGGGCTGGACCGGAGCGTGAAGCTGCTGTCGATTCCGGAGCCGTGGGCGGGCAAGCTGCGCCACGTCTACCGCCCCGCCAAGCTGAGCTACAGCCACCTCGGGGCGCAGGGTGTGGCGACGGTGGCGACCGAGGCGGTGCTGGCGGTGCGGGATGTGCGTTCGGCGGCGGCCGCGGCGCCGTTGCTGAAGCTGCGCACCTGCCTGCAGCAACAGCTCGACCCGCTGCGCGACACCGTCGGCCACCACAGCGCCTGGAGCCAGGTCGAGGCGGGCAGCGTGCCGCATTGGCCGGTGTTCGAGCGGGGTGGTGCGGGAGCGTCTGCGCAGCGGTGAGCGGCCGTGTTCGCCACGCACCAGGCGGTCGGCCCCGTCACAATGCGCGCCATCGCCTTGTGTCCAGGAGCCTTGCCCGTGTCCACCGCCTCCCCTGCCCTCCAATGGCTCGCCCGCGGCGCCGTCGTGCTGTCGCTGCTGGGCGCGGTCAGCCTGAGCTGGCTTTACCACCATGGCCCAGCGCGCACCGGCTGGGTCGAGCTGCTGCGCTACGTGCCGTTCCTGGCCTATGCCGTGCCGGCGGTGCTCGCGCTCGGGCTGTCGTTCATGCTCGGCTGGGCGTGGCGACTGGGTGCGGCGGCGGCACTCGGGCTGGTGCTGGTGTCGGTGATGGACCTCTCGCTCGGCCTCGGCCGCACCGACCTGCCCCCCGACGCGCCGGGCACCCGCACCGTGCGCGTCATGACCTACAACATCAAGTCCTACCGCGCAGCGTTCCGCCACGGCGGCTTCGTCGCCCTGAACCACGAGATCGCGCAGCAGCAACCCGACATCCTCGTCATGCAGGACGCCCGCGAGGTGTCACGCCAAGGGGATCTTCCCTACGGCATGCGGGAGGTGCTGCCCCAGCACAAGCTCTACGCCTATGGGCAATACGCCGTGGCCAGCCGTTTTCCGGTCAGCGGCTGCGCGCCAGCGGACATGTCTTTCCAGGACGAGAAACACGAGTACGTGCGCTGCACGGTGGACATCGACGGCACCCGCATCGACCTCGTGACCGCCCACCTGCTCACCCCGCGCGAGGGCTTGAACGCCACCCGCGAGGAGCGCCTGGGTGGCCTGGACGACTGGAACACCAACTTCGCCAACCGCCTGACCCAGGCCGACCGCATCGTCGGCGCACTGGTGCCGCTCAAGCGCCCCACCATCGTCGCCGGTGACCTGAACGCACCGGAACACTCGGCCGTCGTGCAGACCTTTCTCGGGATCGGCTTGCGGGATGCGTTCTCGGCCGGCGGGCGCGGCTGGGGCTACACGCACGGCCACTCGCTCAAGCCGGGCGTGAGTTTCCTGCGCATCGACCACCTCCTCGTCAGCCCGGAGATCGGCGTGCGGGACGCCTGGGTCGGCTGGCGCGGTGGCTCGGAGCACCGGCCGGTGGTGGCCGATCTGGTGGTCCCCACGAAGGTAGTCAAGCCATGACCAGCCGCACGGCGACGGAAGTGATCCACAGCGCGTTCTACCGCTTCACCCGACTGGACGACCCCGCCGCTGTCGCCGACGCCCTGCGCGTGTGCAGCCGCGACACCGGCGTGTTCGGCAGTCTCGTCGTCGCCACCGAAGGACTCAGCGGCGTGGTGGCGGGATCGGCGCTGGCGGTCGCGGCGTTCGAGGCGGCGCTGACGGGGGATCCGGTCTTCGGAGGCGCCTTCGCCGGGCTGCCCGTCAAGCGCAGCGCCTGCACGACGGCGCCCTTCGCCCGGATGGCCGTCCACGTCAAGCCGGAGATCGTCGCCCTCGGCCTGCCCGGCATCAGCGGACTCGGCGAAACCCCGGAACAGCGCGCCGCCACCCACCTCGGCCCGGCCGCCTGGAAGCAGTTGCTCACAGGGGGCGAGGACGTGGTGGTGCTCGACAACCGCAACCGCTTCGAGTGGCGGCTGGGACATTTCCAAGGGACTGCCGATCCGGGTGTGGATAACTTTCGCGACTTCGCCGACTGGGTGCGCATCCAGGCCCCCCTGTGGAAATCCTGTGGACAACGTGTGGCGATGTACTGCACCGGAGGCATCCGCTGCGAGAAAACAGGGGTGTGGATGCGCGAGGCACTGGGGCTGGAGGTGTTGCAGCTCGACGGCGGCATCCTGAACTACCTGCAGCAGACCGCTGAGGCGCCCGCAGCCGACGACCCGTGGCGCGGCGAGTGTTTCGTGTTCGACAACCGCATTGCCCTCGATGCCCAACTGCGCGAGACCACCACCACTGCCGAGCAGGTCTACGACGCCGCGCAGCCCGACGAAGCATGGCGGCTGGAACGTGCCCGCCGGCTCGACACGGCGATCGGCGGATGAGCCGCGCCCGCCCGGACTGGTCGCCGCCGATGCGCGACGGCGTGAGCGCAAGCCGCGTGGCCGTGGTGCCGGGACCATGGCGCACGGCGCTGGATTTTCTTGTCCACAGGTTATCCACAATTTCGGAGGCTGGCTGGCGCGAGCGACTGGGCCGCGGCGACGTGCTCGGTGCGCAGGGACAGCCGGTGGCAGCGGACACCCCCTGTGTTATCCACAGCACGCTGTGGTACTGGCGCACGCTGGATGCGCCCGAGCCGCGCATCCCGTTCGAGGTCGAGGTGCTGCACCAGGACGACTGGCTGCTGGCGGTGGATAAACCGCACTTCCTGCCGATGACGCCCAAGGGCCGCTATGTGCAGGAGACGCTGCTGGTGCGCCTGAAGCGGCTGACGGGGATCGAGACGCTGGTGCCGATGCACCGGCTGGACCGGGAGACGGCGGGGGTGGTGCTGTTCTCGGTGCGGCCGGAGACGCGGCATGCCTACCAGTCGATGTTCCGGGACCGGGTGATCCACAAGGTCTACGAGGCCGTGGCGCCGTGGTCCGACGCCCTGGGGGCCACGCTGCCGCTGGAGCGCCGCAGCCGGCTGGCCGAGCGCGAGGAGGCGTTCATGCAGATGCACGAGGTGCCGGGCGAGCCGAACGCCGTGACGGGCATCGCGCTGATCGAGCGGTGTGGCGCCCTCGCCCGCTACCGGCTGACGCCGCAGACCGGGCAGAAGCACCAGTTGCGGGTCCACCTGAACGCGCTGGGCATCCCGATCGTCGGGGACAGGATCTACCCGGTGCTGCAGCCGGATCTGGCGCCGGGCGCGGAGCCGGACTACACGGAGCCGCTGCGGTTGCTGGCGCGGGAGATCGCGTTCATGGATCCGGTGACGGGGGAGGCGCGGCGGTTTGCGAGCCGGCGGGGGTTGGACATGGGCGAGCGCAATCCAGCCTGACCATCAGGAAAGCCCCGCGCTGTCGAGCGCCAGCAGAAACAGCGCCGCCCGCGCCCGACTGGCGCCGACGTAGAGCCACTCCGGATGCTGCCCCGCCTTGCGGTCCAGCCCGGCGACGATCACCACATCCGCCTCCAGCCCCTTGAAGCCCTGGATCGTGCCGATGCGCACTTGCCCTGGTACGGCGTTGACCACGTCGAGGTTGAGCACCACCTCGTCCAGCCCCGCCGCCCAGCCCGCGGTGGTGTTGGTGTGGCGGTACGGCGCGAGGATGACGACCTGCTCCGGGCGCAGTCCGTCGCGCTTCAGCAGCGTGCGCAACACCTGCCGCAACTGGCCCGCCATTTCGGTGAAATCGCGGCTGAGCTGTGTCTGCGGCGCCGGGCCGTGTTCGACGCGGAACTCGGTCGGCACCACGCATTGCCCGAGCAACGCTGCCCGCTCGCCGATGGGGCGGGCGTTGCGCAGGTTCGCCTCCAGTACCAGCGGCGCGGCGGCAAACGGCGGCTCCCACT
>JBEEMX010000032.1:0-13523 GCA_041192465.1 Pseudomonadota bacterium
CACCAGCACCGCCGTCACCGCCACGCCCGTGACCAGCGCCTCGGCGAGGCACTTCACGGTCAGCCACGGGTTGTCGATCAGCCAGCGCGGCCGGATGCGGCTGCCCAGCTCGAACACCAGCAGCCCGACCGCCAGGTCCAGCAGCGGCTTCCACGGGTCCAGCTCGGCGCGGGCCACGAGGCTCAGCGCCAGCGGGCTGGCCAGCGCACCGACCAGCATCGCGCCCAGCGCCCGCGGCAGCCGCGTCATGCGGTGGACGGCTTCACCCGCCAGCAGCGCCACGATCATCAGCACCGCCAGCCCCATGATCGGGTCCGCGCCGCGCAGGGCCTGGATTGGCCACAGCGCCAGCTCGCTGCCGAGCGTGCCGAGGTTGTCCAGACTCAGGCCACCCTGCATGTCGGCCGCCAGCCGGTCCAGGGGAAACGACACATCGAACTTGCTGACACTCACACCCGGTCTCCTGAGCGGCACGGCTGAATTGGGGATGGTTACATGGCGTACATCGAGAAATACGTCACGAATATTTGCGGTCTTGGGCGCAGTGTAGCGACCGTGTGGCGCCTGCACGGTAACAAGCTGCTGTGACGCGAATGGGTCCATCGAAGGCCGGGGCCGATAATGTCCGATTCCCCAGAAAACTCCCCATGGCCCTCCTTACCCTTCTTGACGCCAGCCTCGCCTACGGGCATGTCGCGCTGCTCGACCACGCCGCGATGTCGCTGGAATCCGGCGAACGCATCGGCCTCATCGGCCGCAACGGCACCGGCAAGTCCTCGCTGCTGAAAATCCTCGCCGGCCTGGAGCTGCCCGACGACGGCACGCTGCAGGTGCAGACCAACGTGCGCCGCTACTACGTGCCGCAGGAGCCGCAGTTCGAGCCGGGCATCAGCGTGTTCGATGCGGTCAGCGTCGGCGTGGCCGAGGCCAAGTCCTTGCGCGAACGCTACGAGGCCCACGCCGAAGGCGACGATCTGGACGCGCTGCAGAGCCAGATCGAGGCCGTCGATGGCTGGACCTGGGAACAGCGGGTCGATGAAACGCTGGAGCGGCTCAAGCTCACGGCGGACCAGCAGGTCGATGCGCTGTCCGGCGGCCTGCGCAAGCGGGTGGCGCTGGCGCAGGCGCTGGTGGCCGCGCCCGACGTGCTGCTGCTCGACGAGCCGACCAACCACCTGGACCTGGAATCGATCATCTGGCTGCAGGACTTGCTGATCTCGTTCCGCGGCGCGGTGCTGCTCATCACCCACGACCGGGCGTTTCTGGACGCGGTCTCGACGCGCATCCTCGAACTCGACCGCGGCCAGATCCGCAGCTACCCCGGCAGCTTCACCACCTACGAGGCGACCAAGGCCCGCGAACTCGAAGACGAGTCGCTCTTCAACGCCCGCTTCGACAAGCTGCTGGCGCAGGAAGAGGTCTGGATCCGCCGGGGCGTCGAAGCCCGCCGCACCCGCAGCGTCAGCCGCATCAACCGCCTGACCGCCCTGCGTGACCAGCGCGCGGCGCGGCGCGACGTGGTGGGCAAGGTGCGGCTCGAAGTCGATGCCAGCTCGCGCAGCGGCAAGATCGTCGCGGAGCTGGAGGACGCGACCAAGTCCTACGGCGACCGCACCATCGTGCGCGGCTTCACCGGGACCATCCTGCGTGGCGACAAGGTCGGCCTGATCGGGCCGAACGGCGCGGGCAAGACGACGCTGCTGAAGATGATCCTCGGCGCACTTGAGCCGGACAGCGGCACGGTCAAGCTCGGCACGCTGCTGCAGGTCGCCTACTTCGACCAGATGCGCGAGGCGCTCGACCTCGACGCCACGCTGGCCGACACCATCAGCCCCGGCAGCGAGTGGATCGAGATCGGCAACGCGCGCAAGCATGTGATGAGCTACCTCGGCGATTTCCTGTTCTCGCCGGCGCGGGCCAATTCCCCGGTGCGCAGCCTGTCGGGCGGCGAGCGCAACCGCTTGCTGCTGGCGCGGCTGTTCGCGCGGCCGGCCAATGTGCTAGTGCTGGACGAGCCGACCAACGATCTGGACATCGAGACGCTGGAACTGCTGGAAGACCTGCTGCAGAACTTCAAGGGCACCGTGTTCCTGGTCAGCCACGACCGGCGCTTCCTCGACGCGGTGGTGACGAGCACCATCGTCAGCGAAGGCGACGGCAACTGGCGCGAGTACGAAGGCAGCGTCGAGGACTGGATCCTGCAGTCGCAGCGGGCGGCGGCGATGGCGGCCAAGGCGGCGCGCAATGCGCCCGCACCGACGCCAGCCAAGGCCGTGGTCCCTGCTGCAGCCGCCCCCGTGGCCGCACCCGCCGTCGCCAAGCGCAAGCTGAGCTACAAGGAACAGCGCGAGCTGGATGCGCTGCCCGCCCAGATCGCCGCGCTCGAAGCGGAGCAGGCGGCGCTGAACGAGGCGCTCGCGGGCACCACGCTGTACGCGGGTCCGGCCGACAAGGTGGCCGCGGCGCACGCGCGCCATGCCGTGATCGACGACGCGCTGCTGGCGCTGATGGAGCGGTGGGAGACGCTGGGCGGGTGAGCCGGGCTGGTGTGCCGCTGTGGCTCAGTGCGCAGCGAGCAGGATCTTCACGTCCGCCGCCAGATCGGCCGGCGGCGTGGCGTGGCGCACATAGAGCCGCACCTTGCCCTGCGGGTCGAAGACGAAGGACGCCGCCGTGTGGTCCACGGTGTAGCTGGTCTCGGTCTTGCCCGGCACCTCGCGGAAGAAGACCTTGAACTCCTTGGCGGCGGCGGTGACGGCTTCCGGTGAGCCGCGCAGCGCGACCCAGTTCGGGTTGAACGCACCGACGTAGGACTTGAGCAGCGTCGCCGTGTCGCGCTTCGGATCGACGGTGACGAACACGCCGACCAGCTTGTCGCCGTCCGGGCCGAGCAGGCGCTGGGTTTCAGCGAGGTTGGTCAGCGTGGTCGGGCACACGTCCGGGCACTGGGTGTAGCCGAAGAAGACGACGGCGACCTTGCCCTTCAGGCTGGAGAGCTGGAAGGGCTGGTCATTGGCGTCGGTCAGCGCGAGCTGGCGGGCGTAGTCGGCGCCGGTGAGGTCGAGCGACTTGAAGCTCGGGGGCGGCGTGGCCTTGTCGCACGCACTCAGCGCACCCAGGCAAGCCAGCACGCTGGCGGTCAGGATCAGTCGTCGAGCGGGTGCAGTCACGTTCACAGCCAGGGCCTCAGGTAGTGGTCGATCAGCAGCGCGGCGAACAGCAGCGACAGGTGCCAGATCGAGAAGCGGAAGGTCTCGCGGGCGAGGGCTTCGGAGTATTCGCGGCGCAGGCGAACGGCGTAGTGGATGAAGCGCCCGCCCAGCACCACGGCGGCGGCCAGATACAGCCAACTGCTCATGCCCTGCACGAACGGCAGCAGCGTCGCGGCGAACAGGATGAAGGTGTAGAGCAGGATCTGCAGCCGGGTGAACGCGTTGCCGTGGGTCACCGGCAACATCGGCAGGCCGGCGCGGGCGTAGTCCTCGGCGCGGTAGAGCGCCAGCGCCCAGAAGTGCGGCGGGGTCCACAGGAAGATGATCAGGAACAGCGCGATCGCCTCCGGCCCCACATCCCCTGTCAGTGCCGCCCAGCCCAGCACCGGGGGCATGGCGCCCGAGGCGCCGCCGATGACGATGTTCTGCGGCGTCATCGGTTTGAGGATCACGGTGTAGACCACCGCGTAGCCGACGAAGGTGCCGAAGGTCAGCCACGCCGTCAGCGGATTGACCTTGAAATACAGCAGCGCCATGCCCGCCGAGCACAGCACGGCGGAGAACAGCAGCGCCTGTGCCTGGCTCAGGTCGCCGTTGGCGGTGGGGCGCCAGGAGGTGCGCTTCATGCTGGCGTCGATCTTCTGCTCGATCAGGCAGTTGAACGCGGCCGCGGCGCTCGCCACCAGCCAGATGCCGACGGTGGCGAGCAGCGCGGTGACGACATCGGCCCAGCGCGGCGCACCGGGAATCGCCAGCAGCATGCCGATCGCCGCGCAGAAGACGATGAGCTGCACGACCCGCGGCTTGGTCAGCGCGGCGTACTGGCGCCAGCGCGACAGGCGCGGCGTGGTCGGAGTGAGGGTGGTGGCGGTCATCGGGAGAGGAGGGCAGACGGGGAGTGAAAGGGGCGGCTGTGGGCCAGCAGGGCCGCCAGCAGGGTCACCAGTGCCGCGGCGCCGCCAGTGTGCGCCACGGCGGCCAGCAGCGGCCAGCCGAGCACGATGTTGGACAGGCCGGTGAGCGTTTGCAGTGCGGCGATGGCGAACAGGCCGTGGGCGTAGCGGGGGGCGGGCTTGCGCAACGCCGCCGCCAGCAGCAGCAAGGCACTCAGCACGAGGATGGCGCCGAGGCGGTGGGCCACATGGATGGCGGTGAGCGCGGCGAAGGGCAGGGCGCTGCCATCGGCCTGCACGCCCAGGCCGCGCTTGAGCGTGAAGCCGGCGTCGAAGTCCATCGCTGGCCACCACTGGCCCTGGCAGGTGGGCACGTCCTGGCAGGCCAGCACGGCGTAGTTGGTGCTGACCCAGCCGCCGAGCGCGACCTGCACGACAACCAGGCCGAGCACCGCCCAGGCGGCTGTGCGCAGCGTCGCCGACAGCGTGGGCGCCTGCGGGGCGTGGCGCTGGGTCTGCACGGCCAGCAGCGCGAGCAGGCCGATGCCACCGAGCAGGTGGCCGGTGACGATGGCCGGGTAGAGCTTCATCGTCACCGTCAGCGCACCGAACGCGCCCTGCAGGCAGACCCAGACGAAGGTCAGCGTCGCCCAGCCGGGCGAGACCCGCCGCGCCTGTACCGGGTCGCTGCGTTTCAGCCGGCGCACGGCCAGCACGCTCCACACCATCAGCACCGTCAGCAGCAGCCCCACGCCCGAGGCGAGGTAGCGGTGGATCATCTCGATCCAGGCTTTGCCGTGGGTGACGGGACCGGTGGGCATCGCGGTCTCGGCCTGCGTGATCGCGTGGACGGCGCCGAAGGGGCTGGACCTGCCGTAGCAGCCGGGCCAGTCCGGGCAGCCCAGGCCGGAGTCGGTGAGCCGCGTGAAGGCGCCGAAGAGCACGAGGTCGAAGGTGAGGAACAGCGTGACCAGCGTCAGGGCGCGCAACCGCTGTGCCGTGGTATCGCCGCGGTGGCGCCACGCCAGCCACACCAGCGGCAGCGTGGCCAGTGCCGCCGCCAGCAGCGCGATCTGCGCCAGCGGGCCGAGGTCGATCAGGTCGGTGGGCTGCTGCATGGTCAGCGCGAGGCGGCCGGCGTGGCGCCCGCAGGTCCGACGATCGCCGGATCACGCCCGGCGCGGTCCCAGGAGTTGGAGGCGCGCAGCAGGCGCTCGATGTCACGCTTGACCTTGGCGGGTTCGAATGCGGCCGGGAACCGCATCATCCACACGCCCATCGGATCGACGAGGTACAGGTGCGCCGACAGGGCCTCGCCCGCGGCCGGCTTCAGCCAGTTCGCCACGGCCTCGCGCGGTGCGCGCAGCACGCGGGCCTCGGCCAGCGCGGGCAGCAGATCCGCCCGAGGCAGCGCATCGCCCGTGACCAGCCAGACACGGTCCAGCCGGTCCTTCTCCTTGCCGAGGGTTTCGCGCAACTGGCGCTGGGCGTAGAGCAGCTTTTCGCAGAGGCTGTCGCATGCGCCGTCCGCCACGACCACCAGCAGCCACTGGTCGCGCAGGCTGCGGGGATCGACGGTCTGGCCCTGGAGATCGGCCAGCGGCAGTGCGGCAGCGGGCGGGATATCGACGGGTGGCCGCACCAGAACGCCGTGCGCTGGCTGTCCCGTCGGGCGGACCACGTAGAAGGTGAAGTACGACGCGATGACCGGCGAGGCGCAGGCCAGCAGGATCAGCACCATCTTGAGCCGACCCAGGCGGGTGCGTTGCGGCGGGCCCAGCACGGTGGAGGGCGAGGGCAGTGCGTGGACCGAGAGGTTCAATGGTTCAGCGGCGTTCGGAGCGTCATGCGACATGGGAAGCGGCCTGCCTGCGCGGGCGGATGAGTTGGAACCAGACATACAGCCCCGCGATCAGGGCGCTGAGGGCGAACCACTGCACCGCGTAGCCGTGGTGCTTGTCGATGCCGGCGGATGGGGCCGACCAGTGGCGCAGCAGGCCGTCGCCCGATGGCCCTTCGGTCTGCAGCAGGGCCACCGGGCGCAGGCTCAGGCCGGACTCGCGGGCGGCGGCGGCGAGGTCGAGATTCTGACGGATGGGGCCGGTTTCGAGGCCACCGAAGTCGTACAGCTTCGACGGGGTGGGAATGATGCGGGCCACGACAGTCACGCTGTCCACCTCGGGCGTCTGCACGGGGGGCAGTGCTTCGCGTCGCAAGGCATTGCGGGGTGCCCATCCACGCTCGACCAGCACGGCAGTGCCATCGGCGAGTTGCAGCGGCGTCACGACGTGGAAGCCGACGTGGCCGTCCATCGGCCGGTTGTCGAGGAACAGCGTCGCGCGCGCGACCCAGCGGCCTTGCAGGCGGATGCGGCGCTGGGTCTGGTCATCCACCTCGGCGGGCTGGCGGGCCAGGTCGGCGGCGGTCAGCTCGGGCAGTTGCGTTCTTGCTTCCAGGTGTGCCTGCCGGTTGGTCTTTTGCGCTGCACGGTCGAGTTGCCATAGCCCAAGCCGTGCCGTCCCGGCAACACCGACGAGGGCGGCCACCAGGATCACCCAGCGGTGGTGGCGGTGTCGGGACAGGGTCATGGAGGTGCGCGTCAGTGTGGGGTGGTGGAATAATCCTGCACCATGAAAACCATCATTGTGCTGGCGTTTGTCGCCATTCTGGCCGCCCTGGCTTCGGCCGGGATCTTCATGGTCAAGCGGGGCCCGGAAGGCGCATCAGCCCCCAAGGGCCGCATGGCGCGTGCCCTGGCGATTCGGGTGGGTGTCTCGGTCAGCGTGTTCCTGTTCGTGCTGCTGAGTTATTGCATGGGCTGGATAGAACCGACGGGTTTGCCGGTGGGACGCTGATCAACAAAAAGAGCGCCTAGGCGCTCTTTTTTGGTTCGGCAAGGATGGGGTCACATCCAGTAGACGATGAAGTACAGGCCCAGCCAGACCACGTCCACGAAGTGCCAGTACCACGCCGCACCTTCGAAGCCGAAGTGGCGCTCGGGGGTGAAGTGGCCCTTCATCAGGCGGATGGTCATGACCAGCAGCATGATGGTGCCGACGAACACGTGGAAGCCGTGGAAGCCGGTCAGCATGAAGAAGGTCGAACCGTAGACGCCGGAGCTGAGCTTGAGGTTCAGTTCATGGTAAGCGTGGAAATATTCGTAGCCCTGGCAGCCGAGGAAGGTCGCGCCGAGCAGCACGGTGATCCACATCCAGCCGATGGCCTTGGCGCGCTGGTTGGCGATCAGCGCGTGGTGCGCGATCGTCAGCGTCACGCCCGAGGTCAGCAGCAGGGCGGTGTTGATCGTCGGCAGCGGCCACGGACCCATGGTCTGGAACGGCTCGACGATGCCGGCCGGCGATGCGGTGGCACCCGCGACCGAACTCGGCCAGAAGCCCTTGAAGTCCGGCCACAGCACGGCGTTTTCCAGGCTGCCCAGACTCGGCACCGACTGGACACGGGCCCAGTACAGCGCGCCGAAGAAGGCGCCGAAGAACATCACTTCCGAGAAGATGAACCAGGCCATGCTCCAGCGGTAGGAGACATCGACACGGGCGCTGAACATGCCGCCCTCGGCCTCGCCAGCCGCTTCGCCGAACCACTGGCGCAGCACGAAGACGGTCCATAGCAGGCCGAACAGCAGCGCATACGCACCCCAGCCGTGTCCGTTGACCCATTGGCCCGCGCCCAGGATCACGAAGAACAGGCCGATGGCCGTCATCACCGGGTGCCGCGAAGGCGCCGGGACATAGTAGTAAGGCGTTACGCCCTTGGTTGTTGCCGACATGCGTTGCTCCTGGAATCCGTGTCGCGAATATCGAATGGTGTTGTGTTGGACTTGCTCAGCCCGCAATCCAGCGGACCAGTGCCACCAGCAGGCCGACAAACAGCGCTGCGCTGAGCAGACCGGCCAGGATGACGTGGACCGGGTTGAGCTGGTTGACGTCGTTCTGGTGGTCGGCCCCACGGCGGATGCCGAAGAAGGACCAGGCCACGGCTTTCATGCTTTGGCCAAACGAGCTTTTGCGCTGGACGGCATCGCGCAGATCGTCCGCCGACGTGCGTTGTGTTTCCCGCTTCATGAGCGCACCCCTTGTGGCTGCACGTGGACAGCCGAACCGGTGACGGGCGCTGCGGGGGTCTTGGAACCGACTTCGAAGAAGGTGTAGGACAGGGTGATGGTGGTCACGTCCTTGGCCAGCTTCGGATCGATCACGAACACCACCGGCCATTTCTTCGATTCGCCCGGCGCCAGCGTGTACTGGTTGAAGCAGAAGCACTCCAGCTTGTTGAAGTGCGCCATCGCCTGCTGCGGTGCGTAGCTGGGAATGGCCTGCGCGGACATCGTGCGGTTCTGGACGTTGCGGAACTCGTACATCACCGTGGTCACTTCGCCCGGGTGGACCCGGACAGAGGACTGGGCGGGCTTGAAGTCCCACGGGCCACGGGCGTTGGCGTCGAACTCGACCGTGATGGTGCGGCTGGTATCGATCTGGGTGTTGAAGTTGCCAGCCCCGGACTTGCCGGTGACCACTGACTCGTTGCGGCTGAGGATGTTGATCCCCAGCGCTTCGCAGATCGACTGGTACATCGGCACCAGCGCATAGCCGAAGCCGAACATCACCGCTGCGATGACGCACAGCTTGCCCAGCATGCGCTTGTTGTCGCGCTGCAGACCCCTGACCTTCAGCGTGTCGCTCATCGGAAAGCGCCCGACAGCAGGGCCACCCTGGCCATGAACCCGAGGAAAAACACCAGTGCAACCGTGCCCAGAATCAGGCCCAGGCGCACATTGCTGCGACGTTTTTCTTCGTTGGTCATGGCAGGTTGTCCTTGGTGTTCAGATGAAAACGATCAGAACTTCAGCACCTTGGTGGCGGTTGCATCCAGCGTCGGCGGCGTCTCGAAGGTGTGGAACGGGGCCGGCGACGGCACTTCCCACTCCAGACCTTCAGCGCCTTCCCACGGCCGCTGCGGGGCCTTCTCGCCCTGGCCGCGCATCATCGGCAGCGCGACGAACAGGAAGAAGTAGACCTGCATCAGACCGAAGCCCAGCGCACCGATCGACGCGACCATGTTGAAGTCGGCGAACTGCAGCGGGTAGTCGGCGTAGCGGCGCGGCATGCCTGCCATGCCCAGGAAGTGCATCGGGAAGAAGGTGATGTTGAAGGTCACCAGCGAGCCCCAGAAGTGGAACTTGCCGCGGCCTTCCTTGTACATCGTGCCGGTCCACTTCGGGCCCCAGTAGTACACGCCCGCGAACATGCCGAACAGCGAACCCGCCACCAGCACGTAGTGGAAGTGCGCCACGACGTAGTAGGTGTCCTGCAGGTTGATGTCGATCGGGGCCATCGAGAGGATGAGACCCGTGAAGCCGCCCATCGTGAACACGAAGATGAAGCCCACGGCCCACAGCATCGGGGTCTCGAAGGTCATCGAGCCGCGCCACATCGTCGCGATCCAGTTGAACACCTTCACGCCGGTCGGCACCGAGATCAGCATCGTCGCGTACATGAAGAACAACTGGCCCGTCAGCGGCATGCCGGTCGTGTACATGTGGTGGGCCCACACGATGAACGACAGGATGGCGATGGAGGCGGTCGCGTACACCATCGAGGCGTAGCCGAACAGCTTCTTGCGGGCGAAGGCCGGGATGATCTGGCTCACGATGCCGAAGGCCGGCAGGATCATGATGTAGACCTCGGGGTGACCGAAGAACCAGAACACGTGCTGGTACATCACCGGGTCACCGCCGCCGGCGGGGTTGAAGAAGCTGGTGCCGAAGTGGCGGTCCGTCAGCGTCATGGTGATCGCGCCGGCCAGCACGGGCATGACCGCGATCAGCAGGTAGGCGGTGATCAGCCAGGTCCAGACGAACATCGGCATCTTCATCAGCGTCATGCCCGGAGCGCGCATGTTGAGGATGGTGACGACGATGTTGATCGAGCCCATGATCGACGAGGCGCCCAGGATGTGCATCGCGAAGATGCCGGCGTCCATGGACGGGCCCATCTGCAGCGTCAGCGGGGCGTAGAGCGTCCAGCCGGCGGCGGGGGCGCCACCGGGCATGAAGAAGCTCGACACCAGCATCAGCGCGGCAGGAATCATCAGCCAGAAGCTGAAGTTGTTCATGCGCGCGAAGGCCATGTCCGCGGCACCGATCTGCAGCGGGATCATCCAGTTCGCGAAGCCGACGAAGGCCGGCATGATCGCGCCGAACACCATGATCAGCCCGTGCATCGTGGTGAACTGGTTGAACAGCTCGGGATTGACGAACTGCAGGCCCGGCTGGAACAGCTCCAGGCGGATCAGCAGGGCCAGCACGCCGCCGATCATCAGCATCGTGAAGGCGAACAGCAGGTACAGCGTCCCGATGTCCTTGTGGTTGGTCGCGTAGACCCAGCGACGCCAGCCGTGGGGAGCGTGGTGGTCGTCATGGGCATGGTCGTCATGCCCGTGACCGTGACCACCCGGATGGAGAACTGCGCTCATGGGTAGTGATCCTCTGGAATGTTGTCGTGGTTACTTGCGGGCAGCGACCACTTCGGCCGGCTGGACGATCTGCTCGGTCTTGTTGGACCAGTTGTTCTTGGTGAACGTGATCACGGCGGCGATGTCGGTGTCCGACAACTGCTTCCACGATGGCATCGCACCGTTGTTCTGGCCATGCAGCAGCACCGCGATCTGCTTGCCCTTGTCGGCGTCGAGCACGACTGGCGACGCGTCCAGCGCCTTGATCGGACCACCGCCCTTGCCGTTGGCCTGGTGGCAGGCGGCGCAGTTGGTGGCGTAGACCTTCTCGCCGCGGGCGATCAGTTCGGGCAGCTTCCATTCCTTGGTCGGATCGTCCGCCAGCGCCGCCAGCTTCTTCTTCTCGCCAGCGACCCAGGTGGTGTATTCCGCGTCGGTCACGACCTTGACGTGGATCGGCATGTAGGCGTGTTCCTTGCCACACAGCTCGGCACACTGGCCGTAGAAGTCACCCGTGCGGTCTGCGCGGAACCAGGTGTCGCGCACGAAACCGGGGATCGCATCCTGCTTGACGCCGAAGGCCGGGATCATCCACGCGTGGATGACGTCATTGGCCGTCGTGATGATGCGGATCTTCTTGCCGACCGGGACGACCAGGGGGTTGTCCACCTTCAGCAGGTAGTTGTCGCCCTCGGGCTTGCCCGCGTCGGACATGGCGCGCTGGGTGGTGTCGAGCGTCTGCAGGAAGTTGATGCCCTCGCCCTCGCCCTTCAGGTAGTCGTAGCCCCACTTCCACTGGTAGCCGGTGGCCTTGATGGTCACGTCGGCGTTGGTGGTGTCCTTCATCGCCACGACCGTCTTGGTCGCCATGGCGCCCATGCCGATGACGATGACGAAGGGCACGATGGTCCAGGCGATCTCGACCGCGATGCTTTCGTGGAAGTTCGCGGGCTTGTGGCCCTTGGACTTGCGGTGCTTGATGATCGAATAGAACATCACGCCGAACACGGCCAGGCAAATCACGCTGCAGATGACCATCATCACCACATGCAGCCAGTGCTGTTCGATGGCGATCTGTGTGGCGGGTGTGTGGAAGTCCAGTTGGCGAACGCCCGGACCACCCGGCAGATCGTTCACTGCCAGTGCCACGGTCGTTGCCATGGAAGCACATGCAGCCAGACTCCACTGGCTCGCATGGCGCCACAGAGCTTTCTTCATCATCATCTGCGCTCTCTTTCTCTACCAGATCGGCTGGCCAGCAGGCCGCCGCGGACATAGTGTCTTGACTGTCTGCAAACATGCACCACCAGCACTGACCCGTCATCCGGAAGTGTCTGGATGACTGGAGCAGGAAACCAGTGGGTGGGGATTGATCACCGTCAGCAGTGATCCGAAGGTCTTTTGATTCGGATCATTGCCAAGGCTATCGGACAGGCCCCGAATTTTAGGCGCTGATATCAATGCGGGGCAATGTTTCGCGCGGCCTAGCGGTGGTCGCGCACTCAGTCGGTGCGTCCGGGGTTGCGCTGGCGCGTCATTTCCCGCATCGCGTCGAGCGAAATCTCGGTCTGTGCCTGCATCCGTGCCCGGGTGACCGGCCGGAATGCGTGCCCGTAGATGATCTCGAAGCGCAGGTGCAGCCGCCCGTCGGCGCCCGTCAGGTGCCGTGTCAGGGTGGTGTCAAGTTTGCTGCGCCATTGCTGACCCCGCAATCCGGGTTGACGCGCAGAGGCGGTGTTGCAGCCCAACCCGCGCAGCTCAGCCAGTAGCGCCTGCGGGCTGTCCCAGGTCAGCGTCAGGCGCTCCATGTCCATGACGGGATCGGCAAAACCGGCGTGGACCAGCTCGTCGCCTAGGTCGTGCATGTCGATCCAGGCGCTGCCCGGCGGACCCCAGCCGAGTTCGGCATAGACCGCGCGCAGCTCCTTGAGCGTGTCGGGTCCGAAGCAAGAGAACATCAGGAATCCATCTACCTCCAGTGCCGCGTGCCAGCGCGGCAGCAGCGCCGGCAGGTCATCGACCCAGTGCAGCATCATGTTGGCCCACAGCAGCTCGGCCGTCGGCGGCGTGGCGGATGCCTCGGAGGGAGCGGACTGGCCCGTGAGGCGCTGCCACCAGCGTGGGCCGGTCCCGCTGCCTGGCTGTTCCGGCAGCGGAAGATCGTCACAACCGTACCGCAGGATGCGGGCCTGCGGGTACTGCGTCTTCAACAGCTCGGTGCTGCCCGAGGTGGGGCTCCACCAGTCGATCACCCGGGCTGGCTGGCGGCGGACCAGCGACAGGCGCTCCGCCATGCGGCGAGCGATTTCCTCGTGCAACCAAGGTGCGGCACGGCCGACGGACTGCCGGAGGTGGCGTTGCAGCGCGGCCGGGTCGATCCGGGGCGGGCGCTGGTTCTGGGAGGCGGTGGGGGAGGGTTCGGCCATGGTGATGGAACTGTATAGTCAGTCGGACATGACCCTGCGCACCTTCGCGGCAGCGTGGCGCTGGACGCCCGGCACTGCCTGCCACATCTGCACCTCCTGGCAGCGCGACGCGGTCTGCAGCGCCTGTCGGCTCCGGTTTCGCCCGGCGGGCCACCGCTGCCGCTGCTGTGCGGTGTCGCTGGTGGGTCTGAACGAGGTCTGCCGCCGCTGCATCCTGCGCCCGCCGGCCTTCGACCATGCGCTGGCCGCACTCGACTATGCCTATCCCTGGGACGGGCTGGTCACGCGCTTCAAGTTTGGTGGTGCCTGCGAGCTGGCCGGGCCGCTGGCCGAGCGGATGACCGAGGCGCTGCAGACCGCTGCAGCCCAACCCGGGTTCGTGCAGCCGGACGCGCTGCTGCCTGTGCCGCTGTCCGACGCCCGGCAGCGCGAGCGCGGCTACAACCAGGCGTGGGAGCTTGCACGGCGGGTCGGTCCGGCGCTGGGCATTGAGGCCCAGGCCCGCTGGGTCGAGCGGGTGC
>JBEEMX010000033.1:0-13491 GCA_041192465.1 Pseudomonadota bacterium
TCGCGGCGCCAACTCGGCAACGAGTTCGCTGCCCTGCTGCCCACGCGGCTCGCCGAAGCCTGGTTGCAGGGTGCCGGCCTGGAGGCTCAGCGCCCGATGCCTGACTGCAAGGACAAGGATCTGCAAGCCGTCGCTCAGCGCGCCCGCGCCTGGGACGTGGCACCGACTGGCGACGAGGGCTGGAAAAAGGCCGAGGTCATGGCCGGCGGCGTAGACACCCGCGAACTCAGCTCGCAGTCGCTGGAGAGCAAGCGTGTGCCAGGACTGCACTTCATCGGCGAGGTCGTCGATGTGACCGGGTGGCTGGGCGGCTACAACTTCCAGTGGGCCTGGGCCAGCGCCGCCGCCTGCGCGGATGCCTGCACAACAAGCTGATTGAAGATGAAGATTCACCAGCTCCAGCAAACTCACCTATAATCCAAGGCTTTGCTGGCAAAGAAGCCTGTTCGAGTCGGCGGCACCAGGGTTTCCGGAACCCCGCGTCGGCCACCGAGGGCATAACCGAAGGATCTTTCAGTTCATGACGACCATCCGAGTCAAGGAAAACGAGCCGTTCGACGTAGCACTGCGTCGCTTCAAGCGCACCATCGAAAAGTTGGGCCTGCTGCCTGACCTGCGCGCTCGCGAGTTCTACGAAAAGCCCACGGCCGAGCGCAAGCGCAAGAAGGCTGCTGCCGTCAAGCGCCACTACAAGCGCGTGCGCTCCATGCAGCTGCCCAAGCGGCTGTACTGAGTCAGGCCTGACCTGCACAAAACCCGCACGGGACGCCGTAGCGGGTTTTTTCTTTTTCCCACGCCCCCCACGCCAGGAACCCCCATGAGCCTCAAGGACCAGATCACCGAAGACATGAAGACCGCCATGCGCGCCAAGGACACGGCCCGCCTGGGCACGGTCCGCCTGCTGCTGTCGGCATGCAAGCAGAAGGAAATCGACGAGCGCGTGACGCTCACCGACGCCGATGTGGTCGCCATCATCGACAAGCTGATCAAGCAGCGCAAGGACTCGATCAGCCAGTTCACTGCGGCCGCTCGCATGGATCTGGCCGACAAGGAAAGTGCCGAACTCGTGGTGCTGGAGGCTTACCTGCCCAAGCGCCTGAGTGCCGACGAGGTAGACGCCGCCGTGCGGGCCATCGTCGCCGAGCTGGGTGCCACCGGTCCCGGTGACATGGGCAAGGTCATGGGCGCAGTGAAGCAGCGTCTGGCCGGCAACGCCGACATGGGACTGGTCTCGGCCGCCGTGAAGCGCGCCCTGACAAAATGACGGCACCTTCCGGAGCACCACGATGAGCACTTCCCTGCCGATCCAGCGCATTGCCGCCGATGTCTGCGTCGCCCCGCAACTCACGCCCGCCGCGATGGCCGACGTGGCCGCGGCGGGTTTTCGCAGCCTGATCAACAACCGCCCCGACTTCGAGCACGGCCCGGACCAGCCGACCAGCGCCGCCATCGAAGCCGCTGCGCGGGCCGCAGGTCTGCAGTACGCCCACCTGCCGGTCGCTGGCGGCTACCAGAGCCCCGAGGAGATCGCCCGCTTTGCCGAGTTGATCGCCGCGATGCCGCATCCGTTGCTGTGTTTTTGCCGAAGCGGCGCGCGCTCGACGCGGCTTTACCTCGCTGCGACCCAGCCGCGCTGACCGACAACCGCGGCGCAAGTGCCGCATGGCGTAGTCGTAATACCCGATGTGCCGCATGGGGATTTTCGAGTGTCATATCGCCACCGTCGGTGGTTGTTCGCCGACCTGATGGTTTTCACTGTATCTGGAGATTCCCCTTGACTGCCCTTCTTCAACTGTCCCGATGGATCGATGCGTGTACCGAACGCGTTGGTCGTTCGGTTTCTTGGCTCGTGCTGTTCACCGTGGTCATTTCCGCGGGCAACGCCATCGTGCGCAAAGCGTTCAACAACAGCTCGAACGCCCTGCTCGAAATCCAGTGGTACCTGTTCGCTGCCACCTTCCTGCTCGCTGCGGGCTACACGATGCTGCGCCAGGAACACGTGAAGATCGACGTGGTGCTCAGTCGCTTCTCCAAGCGCACGCAGATCAAGGTCGATATCTTCGGCATCATCTGCTTCCTGTTTCCGCTGGTGTGTGCCGTGTTGTTCCTGTCCACGCCACTGGTGCTCAATGCCTACGCCACGGGAGAAATGTCGTCCAACGCGGGTGGCCTCATCCGCTGGCCGGTGTTCGCGCTGCTGCCGGTGGGCTTCACGCTGCTGGGCATCCAGGGCGTGTCGGAGCTGATCAAACGCTTTGCCTACCTGCAGGGACTGATCGAGGATCCGACCCAGAAGAAGCAGGACAAATCGGCTGAAGAGGAACTGGCAGACGCCATCCTCGCGGCCCAGAACGCCGAACTGACCAAAAAGGGAGCCGCACTGTGATGGACTTCCTGATGACCAACATGGCCCCCATCATGTTCCTGGGGCTGATCTGTTTCCTGCTGCTGGGCTACTCGGTGGCGTTTTCGCTGGGTGCCTGCGGCCTGCTGTTCGGCTTCATCGGCGTCGAGCTGAACCTGCTGCCCTCCGCGCTGCTGCAGGCCATGCCGCTGCGCATCTTCGGCATCATGCAGAACGACACGCTGCTGGCGATCCCGTTCTTCACCTTCATGGGCCTGATCCTCGAACGCTCGGGCATGGCCGAAGACCTGCTTGACACCATCGGCCAGCTCTTCGGCCCGATCCGCGGCGGTCTGGCCTATGCGGTGATCCTGGTGGGCGCGATGCTGGCTGCCACGACCGGCGTGGTGGCGGCGTCCGTCATCTCGATGGGCCTGATCTCGCTGCCGATCATGCTGCGCTACGGCTACGACCGCCGCGTGGCTTCGGGCGTGATCGCCGCGTCGGGCACGCTGGCACAGATCATCCCGCCGTCCCTCGTGCTGATCATCATGGCCGACCAGCTCGGCAAGAGCGTCGGTGATCTTTACAAGGGAGCCTTCATCCCCGGTTTCGTGCTGACGGGCCTGTACGTCGGTTACATCCTGCTGGTCAGCTTCATCCGCCCGACCTGGGTGCCGGCGCTGCCCAAGGAAGCCCGCACCATCCGCGAAGACAACGGCGACTCCGGGCTGCCGTCGCTGGGGCTGCTGGCGCTGCTGTCGGTGGCCTGCGCCGTGGCCTTCGCCAAGTCGCGCCCGGACACCACGCCGACCGACGAGCTGATCGTCGTGTCGATGTGCGTGGGCGTGGGCATCGCGTTTGCACTGTCGGTGCTCAACAAGGTGACGGGGCTGAAGCTGCTGTCGAAGATGGCCGAGCGCGTCACCTTCGTGCTGATCCCGCCGCTGGGCCTGATCT
Organism: Pseudomonadota bacterium; assembly: GCA_041192465.1. GTDB lineage: Bacteria > Pseudomonadota > Gammaproteobacteria > Burkholderiales > Burkholderiaceae_C > Sphaerotilus. The sequence continues at coordinate 3,305 of JBEEMX010000033.1, forward strand.
TCCTGGTGCTGGGCACGATCTTCCTGGGCATCGCCACGCCGACCGAAGGCGGCGCGATGGGCGCTGTCGGCGCGCTGATCATGGCCGTCAGCCGCGGTCGCCTCAGCCTGCGGCTGCTGCGCCAGGCGATGGACTCGACCACCAAGCTCGCGTGCTTCGTGGTGTTCATCCTGATCGGCTCGACCGTGTTCAGCCTGACCTTCCAGGGCGTGGACGGGCCGAAGTGGGTCGAGCACCTGCTGACCGGCCTGCCCGGCGGCCAGGTGGGCTTCCTGATCGTGGTGAACATCCTGATCTTCGTGCTGGCGTTCTTCCTGGACTTCTTCGAGCTGAGCTTCATCGTCGTGCCGCTGCTCGGGCCGGTCGCGGAGAAGCTAGGCATCGACCTGGTCTGGTTCGGCGTGCTGCTGGCGGTGAACATGCAGACCTCGTTCATGCACCCGCCGTTCGGCTTCGCGCTGTTCTACCTGCGCAGCGTTGCTCCCACGCAGGACTACAAGGACCGCATCACCGGCAAGCTGACCGCGAAGGTCACGACGGGCGAGATCTACTGGGGTGCGATCCCCTTCGTGGTGATCCAGATCATCATGGTGGCGCTGATCATCGCGTTCCCGAACCTCGTGTCGGGCGGCCTGAGCAAGAAGGAAGCGGTCAACACGGACAACGTCCAGATCGAGTTCCAGGCCAATGACATCAAGAAGGACGACGATCCGATGGCCGCCTTCAAGGATCTGCCGAAAGACGGCGAGAAGAAGTAGTCCCTGGGCAGGTTCCCCCCGGCGGTTCCGGCCGCCGCGCCACACGCGGGCGCGCATTCGTTGATAAGCTCACGGAATGCGCGCCCGTTTTCGTTTGCCATGCCGGTTTGTTCCCGGACTCCTGCCCACCGCACTCACCACGCTGGGACTGCTCGCAGGCTGCAGCACCGCCCCGCCGCTGAGGCCCCCGCCGAGCCTCGCCACCCCTGCGTGGCAAGCCCCCTTGCCGCACGCCGGACACACCGCCGACCTCACCCGCTGGTGGCAGCAATTCGACGACCCGCTGCTGCCCGCGCTGATTGACGAGGCACAGGCCGCGCACCCGCTGCTGGCACAGGCCGTCGCACGGGTGGAACAGGCCCGGGCCACCCAGCGCATCACCGCAGCCGCCGACTGGCCCGGCATCACAGGCAACGCGCAAGCCAGCCGCGGCTCGACCGCTGCCACCAGCTTCAACACCGTCAGCCAGCTCAGCGCGGGTGTCGATGCCGGCTGGGAAATCGACCTGTTCGGCCGCGTGCGCCAGGGCGTCCAGGCTGCGCAGGCGCGGGCTGCGCAGGCCGAACTCGGCTGGCACGACGCACGGGTCTCGCTGGCCGCCGAGGTCGCGCAGACCTACCTGGGTCTGCGCACCTGCGAGGCTCTGGTGGCGCTCTACACGCAGGAGTCGGACTCGCTCGGCCGCAGCACGGCACTGGTCCAGCGCAAGGCGGATGTCGGCTTCGAGGCCCCCGCGAATGCCCGGCTGGCACAGGCCACCGCCGCCCAGGCCCGCGACCGGGTGACGGTGCAGCAGACCGAATGCGCCCTGAACACCCAAGCCTTGTCCATGCTGACCGGCAGCCCGTCGGGCAGCTTGCGCGAACGCCTGGCCGCACGCACGGCCCGTCTGCCGGTTCCCGCAAGCTTCACGGTGGCGGAATTGCCGGCGGCGGTACTGGCCCAGCGCCCGGACTTGGCCGCAGCCGAGCAGGAACTGCAGGCCAGCGCCGCCGAGGTCGGTGTCGCCGAAGCGGCCCGCTGGCCGCAACTGACGCTCAACGGCAGCCTCGGCCTCGGCCTGGTGCGCGCCGGCAGCAGCACCAGCGATGCGCTGACCTGGGGCTTCGGGCCGAACCTGACGCTGCCGCTGTTCGATCGCGGCCGCCTGCAAGCCCAATCCGACGCCGCCCGTGCCCGCTACGACGAAGCCCGCGCCGGCTATGCCCTGAAGCTGCGGCAGGCGGTGCGCGAAGTCGAGGAGGCCCTGCTGCGCATCGACGCCAGCCACCGCCGCGAGACCGACGCCCGCACCGCCGCCGAAGGCTTGCGCAGCTTCCTCGCCAGCACCGAGGAACGCGCCCGCCTCGGCGCCGCCAGCGTCCTCGACACCGAAGACGCCCGCCGCCAGACGCTCTCCGCCGAAGCCGCCCTGCTCGCGCTGCAACGCGAGCAGGTGGCCGCGTGGATCAACCTGTACCGCGCCATCGGCGGCGGCTGGACCCGCGACAACCACACCCCTTCGTGACACCCGCCATGACCCAACGCTTCCCCTCCCACGTCACGCTGACGCAGACGTTGACGCTGACGATGGCTGTCACCGCGTCCCTCTTCGCCCTGCCAGCGCGGGCCGCCGACGCGCCCGCTGCCTCCGCTGCACCGAAGGCCGCACTGACCGTCGCCGTCACGACCCCCCAGTCCGGCACGCTGCCCCAGTCGCTCGCGGCCAACGGGAGCGTCAGCGCCTGGCAGGACATCGTCATCGGCGCAGAAACCCAGGGGCTGCGGCTGGTCGAGGTCAACGTCCAGATCGGTGACCGAGTGAAGAAAGGCCAGGTGCTGGCGCGCTTGCAGAGCGAAACCCTGGCCGCAGAACTCGCCGCCACCAAGGCCAGCCTCGCCGAAGCGGAAGCCACGCTCGCCGAGGCGCAGGCCAACGCCGACCGTGCCCGCGCGCTGCAACCCAGCGGCGCCCTGAGCACGCAGCAGATCCAGCAATACACCACCGGCGAAGCCACCGCCCGTGCCCGGCTCCAGTCCGCCAAGGCCCGCCTCACCGCCGACACCCTGCGCCTGAACCAGACCAGCATCAAGGCGCCCGATGACGGAACCATCAGCGCCCGACTGGCCACCATGGGCGCCATCGCCCAGCCGGGGCAGGAGCTGTTCCGGCTGATCCGGCAAGGGCGGCTGGAGTGGCGCGCCGAAGTGCCCGCCGCCGACATGCACCGCGTGCAGCCGGGGATGGCGGTCAAGGTCGTGCCCGCCGGGGGCAGCGCGATCGACGCCAAGGTGCGGATGCTCGCGCCGACGGTCGATCCGGCCACGCGCAATGGACTCGTCTACGTCGATCTGCCCGCCGGCAACGCGGCGCGGCCGGGCATGTTCGCGCGCGGCGAGTTCGTGATCGGCCAGTCCAGCGCGCTGACGCTGCCGCAGACCGCCGTGCTGCTGCGCGACGGCTACAGCGTCGTCTTCCGGCTCGGCAAGGACAGCCGCGTGCAGCAGACCAAGGTGCAGATCGGCCGGCGCCTGGGCGAGCGGGTCGAGGTGACGGGCGGGCTGGACGCGGCGGCGCAGGTGGTCGCCAGCGGCGGTGGTTTCCTCGCCGACGGGGATCTGGTCAAGGTGGTCACCGCCGCTGCGGGGGCCAAGCCATGAACGTCTCCTCCTGGTCGATCCGCAACCCGATCCCCGCGATCCTGCTGTTCATCCTGCTCACGCTCGCGGGCCTGATGGGCTTCCGGGCGATGACGATCCAGAATTTTCCCGACATCGACCTGCCGACCGTCTCGGTCACCGCCGCCCTGCCCGGCGCCGCCCCCGCGCAGCTCGAAACCGAGGTCGCCCGCAAGCTCGAAAACGCCGTCGCCACGCTGAAGAGCGTCAAGCACATCTACACACTGGTCAGCGACGGCGCGGTGACGGTGACGGTCGAATTCCGCCTGGAGAAACCCACGCAGGAGGCGGTGGACGATGTACGCGACGCGGTAGCGCGGGTGCGCTCGGACCTGCCCGGCGACCTGCGCGACCCGGTCATCCAGAAGATGGACCTGGCCGGCACGCCGATCCTGACCTACACCGTCGCCTCCGACCGGATGGACGACGAGGCGCTGAGCTGGTTCGTGGACAACACGATCGCCAAGCAGATGCTGTCGGTGCGTGGTGTCGGCGCGGTGTCGCGGGTGGGCGGCGTGACGCGGGAGGTGCGCATCGAACTCGACCCGGCGCAGTTGCTCGCGCTCAACGCCACCGCGTCGGACGTGTCGCGCCAGTTGCGCCAGATCCAGCAGGACGCGCCTGGCGGACGCAGCGATGTGGGCGGCGCCGAACAAGCGGTGCGCACGCTCGCCACGGTGCAGAGCGCCGAAGAGCTGGGGCGGCTGGAGATCGCGCTGTCGGACGGCCGGCGGGTGCGGCTCGACCAGATCGCCCGCGTCACCGACACGGTGGCGGAACAGCGGGCGGTCGCGCTGCTCGACGGCAAGCCGGTGGTCGGCTTCGAGATCACGCGCTCCAAGGGCGCGGGCGAAGTGGCGATCGCGGCGGACGTGCGCCGCCGGGTCGAGGCGCTGCGCAAGGCCCACCCGGAAATCACCTTCACCGAGGCGTTCAACTTCGTCGATCCGGTGCAGGAAGGCTACGACGGCTCGATGCTGCTGCTCTACGAGGGCGCGATCCTGGCGGTGATCGTGGTGTGGTTCTTCCTGCGCGACTGGCGGGCCACGCTGGTGTCGGCGATCGCGCTGCCGCTGTCGGTGATCCCGACGTTCGCGGTGATGTACCTGCTGGGGTTCACGGTCAACGTGGTGACGCTGCTGAGCCTGTCGCTGGTGGTGGGCATCCTGGTGGACGACGCCATCGTCGAGATCGAGAACATCATGCGCCACCTCGCGATGGGGAAAACCCCGTTCGAGGCCGCGATGGAAGCCGCCGACGAGATCGGCATGGCGGTGATCGCGACGACGTTCACGCTGATCGCGGTGTTCCTGCCGACCGCGTTCATGAGCGGTATCCCGGGGAAATTCTTCGTGCAGTTCGGCTGGACGGCGGCGATCGCGGTGTTCTTCTCGCTGGTCGTGGCGCGGATGCTGACGCCGATGATGGCCGCCTACCTGCTGCGCCCGCCGAAGCACGCGGAGAAGGAACCCGGCTGGATGGCGTGGTACCTGCGGCTGGCCCGCTGGTGCCTGAAGCACCGCATCGTCACGACGCTGGCGACGACCGCGTTCTTCGTCGGCTCGTTCGCGCTGGTGCCGTATCTGCCGACCGGCTTCATCCCACCCGATGACCTGTCGCAGACGCAGGTGACGATCAACTTGCCGCCCGGCTCGACGCTGAAGGAAACCCGTGCGCTGGCCGAGCAGGCGCGGCAACTGGTCATCCAGCACCCGCACGTCAAGCTGGTCTACACCGCGATCGGGGGTGGGGCTGCGGGCGCCGATCCGTTCGCACCGCAAGGGGCGGCGAGCGTCACCAAGGCCGTGCTGACGATCAACATGACGCACCGTAACCAGCGCCCCGGCGTGAGCAAGCAGGCCATCGAAGGCGAGTTGCGCAAGCTGGTCGAGGTACTGCCGGGGGCGCGGGTGAAGGTCGGCTTCGGCGGCTCCAGCGAGAAGTACATCCTCGTGATCGCCAGCGAGAACGGCGCGGCGCTGGCCGAGCACGCCAAGGTGGTGGAGCGCGAGCTGCGCGGCATCCCCGGCATCGGCAATGTCGTCTCCACCTCCAGCCTCGTGCGGCCGGAGCTGATCGTGCGGCCGGACGCGGCGCGGGCGGCGGACCTGGGCGTGACCACTGCTGCCATCGCCGACACCCTGCGCGTGGCGACCAGCGGCGACTACGACCAGTCACTGGCGAAGCTGAACCTGTCGCAGCGGCAGGTGCCGATCGTCGTGCGGCTGCCGGCCGAGGCGCGGACAGATCTGGAGCTGCTCAGCCGCCTGCCGGTGCCGGGCACGCGCGGGCCGGTGCCGCTGTCGAGCGTGGCGACGCTGGAGATGGCGAGCGGCCCGGCGCAGATCGACCGCTACGACCGCCAGCGCAACATCAACTTCGAGATCGAGCTGAACGGCGTGCCGCTGGGCCGGGTCGAGCAGTTGGCACAGGCGCTGCCGAGCCTGCAGCAATTGCCGCCGGGCGTGATGCAGACGACGGTGGGCGACGCCGAGGCGATGGGCGAGCTGTTCCAGAGCTTCTCGCTGGCGATGCTGACGGGCGTGCTGTGCATCTACATCGTGCTGGTGCTGCTGTTCAAGGACTTCATCCAGCCGGTGACCATCCTGGCGGCGCTGGTGCTGTCGATCCCGGGGGCGTTCCTGGCGCTGTTCGTCACGCACACGGCGCTGTCGATGCCGTCGATGATCGGGCTGATCATGCTGATGGGCATCGCGACGAAGAACTCGATCCTGCTGGTGGACTATGTCGTGCTGGCGCGGCGCGACCACGGCCTGAACCGCTGGGACGCCGTGCTCGACGCCTGCCACAAGCGGGCGCGGCCGATCATCATGACGACGATCGCGATGGGCGCCGGGATGATGCCGATCGCGCTCGGGCTGGGGGTCGATCCGAGCTTCCGGGCGCCGATGGCGATCGTGGTGATCGGCGGGTTGATCACGTCCACGTTCCTGAGCCTGCTGGTGATTCCGGTCGTGTTCAGCTATGTGGACGACGGGATGGGGCTGGTGGGGCGGTTGTTCCGGCGCAAGGGCCGATCGGTGCCGGTGGTGTGATGGGCTGGCGTTGCTGTCACGGCGGCAGCGAGAAGACCGGCAAGCGCAGGTCCAGCGCGATGGCGGCCAGCCGGGTGGCGGCGACGGTGACGAATCCGGCGGCGAACGCGGCGCCGGTCGACGCCTTGGCCGCCCGCAGCAGCAGGTAGACCACGATCCCGGCGATGGCGGCCGAGGCGTAGATGTCCTGCCGAAAGATGAGCGGCACCTTGGCGGACAGGATATCGCGGACCACCCCGCCCCCGGCGCCGCTCAGCGTGCCCATCAGGATGATCACCAGCGGACGGCAACCGGCTTTCTCGGCGACCTGCGCACCGGAAATGGCGAACAGGGCAAGGCCGAGCGCATCGGCGGTGAGCAGCGCATGCAGCGGGATGGGCCGGAAATGGACCCAGACCAGCGTGGCGGCGGTGGCGGCGATGACCGTGTAGAGCGGGCCGGAGTCCTTGATCCAGAAGATGGGATGCGCGCCCAGCAGGACATCGCGCAGGGTGCCACCACCGACGGCGGTGATGGAAGCGAGGACCAGGATGCCGAGCAGGTCGAGTTGCGCGGCAATGCCGGCCAGGGCGCCGCTGGCCGCGAAGACGGCGACACCGAACAGGTCGAGGGCGTAGAGGACTGCAACGGGTTCGATGGCGGTCAGTCGCGCCGACATGTCGGGGCGATTCACTGCCGAGCGAGAACGACGTGCGTGGCCAGTGGCGAGCTTGCGTGCCTGGTGCAGGCGTAGCCCAGGGCAGGAAGGTTGACGCCTTCAAAGCGTCGTTCACCCGCGCCAAGCAGGACCGGCGAAATCGCGATGTGCATCTCGTCGATCAGGCGTTGGCGAAGACATTGCTGAATGACGCTGACGCCGCCATCGCTGCCGAACACGTTCTTCTGAAACGTGCGTGTGGACAAGGCCCAGCCATGCAGCGAGGGGCCGCCCACGCCGAGCGGGTTGTTGATGTCCTGGTCCGGGCCAGCGCCGAAACCGTCAAGCGAGATGGTGAAACTTTCTACACGAAGCTTGGACATGGTGGTTCTCGGTAGGCTGGTGGCTGTCGCTTCGATGGAAGGGTTAGGCCTCAGCTCGGCTGGATGAGTTCAAGTGCCTTCTTCCCACCGGGCACGACCTCTGTGGCCAACTTCAGATCCATCGTTGCGAGACGCCCTCCGTTTGCGTGGGCGAGTGCGAGCAGGTAGCTGTCCGTGACGCGCGAGTGGCTGGTGAGCAGTTCGGGTGCGAAGAACTCCGCGTCGCAGATGCTGATGCCGTCAGGCCAGAACTTGTGACCAGACAAGCCGCGAATCGTGATCAGAGACTGAAGCACAACGCTTGGTGGACCAGGAGAATTCGGGTACTTGGGGTGCCCGATGATTCGGATGAGGCCGTTTTCGGTAAGTGGGCAAGTTGCAAAGCCTCTGCGACCGATCCGGGCGAACCAATCGTGGGCTTGGTCGTGCTGGATGTGCGCTGGATCGACCAGTGCAATCAGGACGTTGACGTCCAACAGGTACACGGTCACGGCAGTTCGTCACGCAGTTGGTTGACGAACTCCGGTGTAACCGGGGCAGTCCCGCGTCGGCTCGACAGCAGCGGCACACCGTTGCGCTCGGTTCGTGCAGTACGAGAGCCCATCGACAGACCCTGCCGAGCCAGTGTGGAGATCACTTCTCCCAAGCTTTTCCGATCACGCTCGGCGAGATGCTTGGCAGTGGCGAGGATGTCGTCGTCTATGGCGAGGGTAGTGCGCATGATGCTGGCTCCTGATGCGTTGCATCATACATCACGCATCATCTGTACAGCGTTGGCCGCGGCGCGTTTTGATGCCTAACGAATGAAAGGGACTTCCCCACCCCGACCCAGCCGCCTTGCGGCACACGGCAACTGAGTGCCACGATGGGAAGTGCGGTGTCTCATCCACTCAACTCTTTCGGCAAGGAGAAGTCCATGACGATTCTGACCGTTGGCATTGATCTCGCCAAGAACGTTTTCGCGGTGCATGGCGTCAACGAGGCGGGCAAGGCCACCCTGGTGCGCCCGGCCGTGCCACGCGACAAACTGCACGCGTTGATCGCCGCACTGCCGCCGTGCCTGATCGGCATGGAAGCCTGCTCCGGCGCCCACCACTGGGCGCGGCTGTTCCAGGCCGCCGGCCACACCGTGCGCCTGATCGCCCCGAAGTTCGTCACCCCGTACCGCATGACCGGCAAACTCGGCAAGAACGACGCCGCCGATGCCGCCGCCATCTGCGAAGCCGTCCAGCGCCCGCACATGCGCTTCGTGCCCATCAAGAATCTGGAGCAGCAGTCCCGGCTGATGGTCCACCGCGCCCGCCAAGGCTTTGTCGAGCAGCGCACCGCCACGCTCAACCGCATCCGGGGCCTGCTCAGCGAGTTCGGCCTCGTGCTCCCGCTCAAGGCCGACACCGTGCGCCGACGCGCCTGCGACTGCCTGGAAGACCTGCCCGGCTACGCCAACACCGTCATCGGCGACCTGCTCAGCGAGGTCACCCGGCTCGACGAGCGCATCGCCCAGTACGACCAGCACATCAAGACCATGGCCACGGACGATGCCCGGGCCAAGCAACTCATGCAGCTCAGCGGCGTGGGCGCCACCACCGCCACCTGTCTGCTGGCCATGATCGGCAACGGGCACGACTTCGACTGTGGCCGGCAGTTCGCCGCCTGGCTCGGACTGGCCCCGGGGCAATACAGCTCCGGCGGCAAGACCCGCCTGGGCCGCATCACCAAGGCCGGCGACAGCTACCTGCGCATGCTCCTCATCCTGGGCGCCCGCGCGATGCTCGTGGCCGCCAAGAACAAGACCGACGCCACCAGCCGCTGGGCCGTGGCGCTGGCCGAGCGCCGGGGTTACTGGAAGGCCGTCGTCGCCATCGCGGCCAAGAACGCCCGCATGGCCTGGGCCGTGCTGCGCAAGGGCGAGGCCTTTGCGTTGCCGACCTGACCGCCGATTCACCCCTCCAGCCACCGCAACACCCACTTCAGGAGATTCGCTTTCGACCGCCGCGTGACGGCAGGCGTTGATGACAACAGGTTTGGACCTGCGCGGGCAGTGACCGATTAACTCAAGGGCGGCGCAAGACTTGCCGGCTAACGAATGGGTCTCCCGCGTGCGGTTCTCATCAGGGTCCGTGGCACATGACACGCCACTCCAATGACCGTTTGTAGTTTGGCCAGTCCGCACCTTGTTGTTTTCTACCGCCTGATCAGCGTTTGGCCGGTCGGCTTTGAAGATGCTTGAAACCCACCCGCTGCGCGGGTGATTGCTCAGCTTTTGCTTGACGAACGGGGAAGCCCTTGTAGTTTGAGATAAGCGGCCCATTGTGGTGTGCTGGCATTTGGGCTAGGCTTTTATAGCCCAAATGCTGGCACGCCGCAATGGGTCCGGTTGAGCGAATGGTTAGGCCGCACTTTAATTGCGACCATACTTTGTCTTCCAGTTCATTGCAGTCAGCAAGTCAATATCGAGATTGATTGCGACTTGAAGTGAACCAGAATCCGGTGGTGGGTCGGAGTTCATTGCCTTGTGCAGATGCTCCGCAAGAACAGAGGCTATAGCATGTATTGCATCGTGCCTTGATAAGTTCTGTTCTTGTAGTCTTTTCATGGCGCGGACGGTTGGACCAAATCCGCTAGCGATCTGATTCTCGATCGCAACGTGCAGAGCAGCATGGGCTTTCTGGTTTCCCGACTTCAAGCGGTTGAC